>DATDEH010000045.1 GCA_036523395.1 Candidatus Limnocylindria bacterium
ACCGAGCGTCTTCACACCGCACCGAAGGTGTACGACGCGCTCGTGCGCTTCGGTAGCGAGACGGCGACCGACGACCGGGAAGGCGAGCCAACGCGCAGCGCAGCGGCGCCCATCCACGCGACCGGCATCGAGGCGGGTCTCGTTCCATTACGCGGCGCCATACGGCAGATCCCGCCCGCGTACGCTGCGGTAAAGGTCAGAGGTCGGACGGCGTATTCGCGTGCGCGGAGTGGGGAAGCGGTCGAGCTCGCGGCGCGCGAGGTGCAGGTCTACAGACTCGAGATGATCGAATGGAATCCACCGGACGTTCGCCTCCTGATCGTCTGCGGAAGCGGCACGTACGTTCGATCGATGGCACGCGATCTCGGTCGGGCGCTCGGGTCGGCCGCGCACCTGGCCGCGCTGCGGCGCCTCGCGATCGGCGGGCTCGATATCGCCGACGCGACGGGGATCGAGGCGTTGCGCGCCGCCGGCCGCGATGCCGCGGCCGCGCGACTGCGCGTGATGAACGACTCCATCATCGAGCTGCCTCGCCGGTATCTCGACGAGCCCGCCGGTAGACTCGTCCCTGCGGGGGGACCCACGTGATCAAGGCGGCAGAACGTTTCGCCCGCGCTGCTCTCCAGGCATGGCGCGAGCTGTCGCTCGACGCGAAGGTCGTGAGCGCGGTCGGGACGGCAAACTGGTTGCTGCTGTTCGGGAACCACACGACCGTCGCGGCGACGACCGACGTGCCGCTCTGGCAGCTCTTCCCGTTCGGCGCCGACATGCTTTTCCTGATCGCGTGCGGCGTCCTGCCGATCGCGTATGCGATGCGCGATCACCGCTGGGGCGCCGCGTTCACGTCTCGTCAGCGAGCGATCCATCTCGCGTCGATCGTCGCTGTCTTCGTCATCGTGCCGACCCTCGTCTCGATCGTGTTGCGCGAGACGGGGAAGCCGTACACCTACATCCATGACGGCGCGCTGATGATCGAGTGGGCTGCGCGGAAGCTCCTCCTCGGACAGAACCCATACGTCGCCGACTACCTCGACACGCCGCTCTACTACTGGCCGATGGTGAACAACCCCGCGCTGTATCACCTCACGTATTTCCCGTTCCTGTTCCTCATCACGACGCCGTTCGTGTGGCTGTTCGACAAGGTCGGGCTCTTTTGGGATCAGCGCTACCTGTACCTGCCGGCGTTTGTCGCGACCCTTGCGGTCGTGCCGCTCCTCGCGCGTCGCGTGGACAACCGCCTCGCCCTTGTCGCGCTCATCGCGCTCAACCCGCAGCTCTTCCCGTTCGTCGTCGAGGGTCGGAACGACTTCTTTGTGCTGCTGTTCCTCTTCGCGGGACTCGTGCTCCTGCAACGCGAACGCCGGACGCTGGGACCGCTCGCGATCGCGATCGCAGCGGCGGCCAAGCTGCACGCTGTCTTCATCATGCCGTTCGTCGCGGTGTGGCTCCTCGCCACTCGCCGGCCGCGCACGCTCCGCGAGGCACGGGATGCGCTCTGGGGGCCGCTGTGGCCGGCGACGCTCTTCCTGGCCATCACGTTCCTGCCGTTCCTCATCAATGACTTCGCTGCTTTCTATGACGACGTCGTGCGCTACAACGCCGGCGGCGCGGCCTGGACCTATCCGATCTCGGGCATGGGCTTCTCGGCGATCCTCCTCGCTCTCGGTGTGATCGAGTTCCGGCAGGCGGACTTCCCATTCGCCGCGATCGAGATCGCGGTCGCGACGCCGATCGCGGTCTGGTGGATGTGGAAGCTCTGGAAGCGTCCGACGCTCGCGACGCTGCTCACGGGTTATGCGCTGACGCTGCTCGCATTCCTCTTCTTCGGTCGCTATTTCCAAGGGAACTACCTCGGCTACATCCTCGCCGTGGCCACGCCGGCGATATTCCTCACGGCGGAGGCGAGGGTGCCGGCGAAGAGACGGATACGCATGCGACAAACCCTCGAGCGCGCCAGCGCGGAGCGGGACCCGGCCGCCGCGGCAGCGGCGGGGCCGCTGCCGGTCGCGACCCCGGCAGCGGAGGGACCCGCGAGCACGGGCGACCTTCCCCTAGAGCCGGTGCCAGCGCCGGCAGGGAGGTCGGTCGACTAGTTTTCACCGCGTGAGCGTGCTGAGCGACTTCGACGGATGGCCGCGCGGCCCACTCTCCATCGCGATCGGCGTCTTCGACGGCGTCCACCTCGGTCATCAGGCGCTCATCCGACAGACCGCGGCGCGCGCAGCGCAGCAGGGCGGCAGAGCGCTCGCCGCGACGTTCGACCCGCTCCCTATACAGGCGCTCGCTCCCGGAGCGCCGCCGTCCGCGCTCTCTGACGTCGACGAAAGAGCGCGTCTCCTCCACGCCGCCGGAGCAGACGATGTCGTGGTCTTCCATTTCACGAAGCAGTTCGCCGCGCTCACTGCCGACGAGTTCATCCATCGACTCGCCGATGCGGGCGCGGTGCGCCAGATCTTCATCGGCGAGGACTTCCAGTTCGGGCACGAACGCGGTGGGAACGTCAGGACCCTCGCCTCGGCCGGACCGAGGTACGGCTTCGAGGTGGTCGTCGCGCCGCCGGTGAAGCTTGACGGCGAGATCGTGAGCTCGACGCGGATACGAAACGCTCTGCTCGCCGGAGACGTCGACGGCGCCGCCCGGCTTCTCGGGCGCTCGTATGCGGTGACGGGCACGGTCGTGCACGGCGACAAGCGCGGCCGCGCGCTCGGCTACCCAACGATGAACCTCGCGGTGACGCGCGAACGCCTGCTGCCGCGGGATGGCATCTATGCGATGTGGGCGACGGTGAACGAGCAACGCGTGCCAGCGGCAGCGAGCCTTGGGGTCAGGCCGACGTTCGGCGGCGGGGATCGGGTGCTCGAGGCATTCCTGCTCGACTGGAAGGGCGACGCCTACGGCGACACGATCGAGGCCGCCTTCGTGAAGCGCCTACGCGATGAGCTGCGCTTCGCGAGCGCCGCGGAGCTCAGCCAGCAGATCGCGCGCGATGTCGAGGCGACCCGCGAGGCACTGCGCGGACGTTCGTGACGGATGGTCACCTCGTCGGGTACACTTTCGACCACAAAACAAGATCTACGGATCAGAGAAAGGACAGTGGGTGCCGCCCGCTACGACGACATCCAAGCGTGAGCTCATCGAGACCTACCGACGCGACGAGAAAGACACCGGTTCGCCGGAGGTCCAGATCGCGGTCCTCACGCAGCGCATCAAGCATCTGACCGAACACCTACGCGCGGCCCGCCACGACAATTCCAGTCGTCGCGGCCTGCTCCAGATGGTCGGACAGCGGCGGCGGCTCCTCGCTTACCTGCACCAGAGATCACCCGAGCGTTACCAAGAGATCATCGGGCGACTCGGACTGCGGCGATAGCGAGGCCGCGAGAGCGCGGATGACCCAGGGCCAGCCCTGGGTCTTTTCTTAGAGGCGCACCCCAAACAACACATGCCAGTCACGCAAGCCCAGGCAACCATCAACGGCAAACCGCTCGTCTTCGAAACAGGCAAATTTGCAAAGCAGGCGGGCGGAGCCGTCACGGTGCGCTACGGCGACACGATCGTGTTCGCCGCGGCCACGGTCGCGAAGACCACGCGGCCGGGGATCGACTTCTTCCCGCTCACGGTGGACTTCGAGGAGCGCCTGTACGCTGCGGGGAAGATCCCCGGATCGTTCCCGCGCCGCGAGGGTCGTCCGTCGGAGGAGGGCATCCTCACCGCCCGTCTCACGGATCGGCCCATCCGCCCGCTCTTCCCAAAGGGATTCAAGAACGACGTGCAGATCGTCGCGTCGGCGTGGTCCGCTGACCAGGAGAACGACTACGACGTCCTGGTCGTCAACGCCGCGTCCGCCGCGCTCACGATCTCGGACGCGCCCTTCGAAGGGCCGATCGGATGCGTTCGCGTCGGCACGGTCGGTGGCAAGCTCACGCTCAACCCGACCATCCAGCAGATGGAAGAGAGCGATCTCGACCTCCTCGTGGCCGGGACGCGCGACTCGATCATGATGATCGAGGCCGGCGCGCGTCAGGTGACCGAGGACTTCCTCGTCGACGCTCTCGCGCTCGCCCAGGAAGGCATCAAGGAGCTGTGCGAGGCGCAGGAGGAGCTCGGGCGCGCCGTCGGCAAGCCGAAGCTCCAGATCGCCCCGTCTCCCGACAACACGGCCAAGCTCGCGCCTGTCGTCGCGTTCCTCAAGGAGCGCATTCACGCCAAGCTCCGCAATCCGGACAAGGCACAGCGCGAGACGGGGCTCGATCTCCTCAAGGCGGAAGCGGTCGCGCAGTTCGTCAGCGAGGGCAGCCTTGTTCTCGCCGAGGAAGTTGCGGCGACCTACGAGACGATCCTCGAGGAAGAATTTCGCCGCGCGGTCACCGAAGAGAACATGCGGCCAGATGGCCGCGACCGGACGACGATCCGTCCGCTCTCGATCGAGGTCGGCGTCCTGCCACGCACGCATGGCTCGGGCCTGTTCACGCGCGGGCAGACGCAGGTCCTCTCGGTCACGACCCTTGGACCGACGGGCGATGAGCAGATCATCGACACGCTGTCGCCGGTGGACACCAAGCGCTACATGCATCACTACAACTTCCCGCCGTACTCGGTCGGTGAGGTGCGGATGATGCGTGGCGCCGGCCGTCGCGAGATCGGCCACGGCGCGCTCGCCGAGCGTGCTCTGCTCCCGGTCCTCCCGACGAAGGACGAATTCCCGTACACGATCCGCGTCGTCAGCGAGACGCTCGAGTCGAACGGCTCGTCGTCGATGGCGTCGACCTGCGGGTCCACGCTGTCGCTCATGGACGCCGGGGTTCCGATCAAGGAGATGATCGCGGGCATCGCGATGGGTCTGGTGACCTCGGGCAAGAGGTACACGATCCTCACCGACATCCAGGGGCTCGAGGACCACTACGGAGACATGGACTTCAAGGTCTGCGGCTCCGCCAAGGGCATCACCGCACTGCAGATGGACATCAAGATCAAGGGCATTTCGCTCGAGATCATGCGCGAGGCCTTCGCGCAGGCCCGCGAGGCTCGCCTGTTCATCCTGAAGGCGATGCAGGACGTCCTGCCGGCGCCACGTGCGGAGCTGTCGTTCTGGGCGCCGCGCATCGAGACGATCAAGATCCACCCGGACAAGATCCGCGAGGTCATCGGCCCCGGCGGCAAGATGATCCGCGCGATCCAGAGCGAGACCGGGACCAACATCGAGCTCGAGGACGACGGCACGGTGCGCATCACCGGCGCCAAGGCCGAGGGCCGCGAGAAGGCCAAGCAGATGATCCAGGGCCTCACGAGGGAGCCCGAGGTCGGCGAGGTCTTCGATGGCAAGGTCACGCGCATCATGTCGATCGGAGCGTTCGTCGAGTACCTGCCAGGCAAGGAAGGTCTCGTGCGCATCTCCGAGATCTCGAACGATCGAGTCAACCGCATCGAGGACGTCGTGAAGGTCGGCGACAAGGTCCAGGTGAAGGTCGCCGAAGTCGACCGCCAGGGGCGCGTCAACCTCTCGATGCGCGCCGTGAACGAGGACGGCAACGGATTCGAGGAGCGGCAGCGTGCGGAACGCGCACGGTTCAACGACCGCGAGGGCGGCGACCGTGGTGGGTTCCGCCCCGGCGGACCCGGTGGTGGTGGGGGAGGCTTCCGGCGGAGCGGTCCGCCTCGCAGGTAGCCGCTGCTCTCACTGGTTCTCCCGGCCTATAACGAGGCTCGCCGTATCGCGGCGAGCCTCGCCGCATGCGCGGAATACTTCAGCGACCGTGGGATGGCCGCGGAGATCATCGTGGCGGACGACGGTTCGACCGATCGCACCGGCGAGGCGTTCGCCGACGCGATGGCCGCTCTTCCGCAGTCCGGTCTCACCTATCGCTACCTCCCGCTGCCGCACCGCGGAAAGGGCTCCGCGGTGCGCGCCGGTGTGCAGAGCGCAACTGGCGACCCGATCGTCTTCCTCGATTCCGATCTCACGATCCCCGTGGAGATCATCGACAGGTTCCTGCGCGTGATCGACGATGGCGCCGACATCGCCATCGCGTCCCGTTACGTTCCTGGCTCTGTCGTGCGGCGGCCGTGGTGGCGACGCCTCATGGGCAGCGGTTTCCGGGCGTGCGTGCACGCGCTCGTGCCCACCGATGTGCAGGACACGCAGTGCGGCGGAAAGGCATACACGGCGGAGGCGGCGAAGGACCTGTTCCACCGACAGCGACTTCACGGCTTCGCGTTCGACGCGGAGGTCCTCTTTCTCGCGCGCCGCGCGCGCTACCGCGTCCGCGAGATCCCCTTCGCGCTGGTGCAGGACCACGAGACGAGCATCAATTTCGCCGCGCAGGCGCCGCGGATGATTCGGGACCTCATACGCATCCGCGTGAACGACGTCCTGGGCCGGTACGGTTGAGCGTCATCGTGACCGCTGACGACCTCGGCCTCAGCGCGGGGGTGACGCGCGGCATCCTCGAGGCCCACCGGCGTGGTGTGGTGCGCTCGACGTCGCTCCTGGTGACGTTCGAAGCGGCAGAGGAGTCCGCGGCCCTGGCCCTGGCGGAGCCGGATCTGGAGGTCGGCCTGCACATCGATCTCGTCGGCGGCCGGCCGGCGAGCGATCCTGCGGCCGTGCCATCGCTGTGTGATGAGGACGGCCGCTTCTATCCGCTGCCGGAGTTCACCCGCCGTCTCTTCACCGGGCGGGTCCGTGCGAAGGAGCTGGCCGCGGAGCTTCGGGCGCAGGCGGCTCGAGCCCGGGCCTGGGGCGTCCCGGCGCTGGCGTGGGACTCGCATCGGCACGTCCACCTGATGCCGCCAGTCGCGCTCGTCGTCGGACACGTCGCCCGCGAGCTCGGCGTGCGCTGGGTACGCCGTGCGCGAGCGCCGCGCCTCCGCCCACAGGTCAAGGCCGCGTCATTGCACGCGGCCTCGCTCATCTCGGAGCTCGCGCTTCGCGGCCTGGGTGGACCATCCTGGTACGTCGATCTCACGTCGCAGCACCCGCGCCTCGACGCCGCCGGCGTTGCGCTCCTCGCCGCCTACGGCGGGCTGGGAGAGCTATCGGCGCATCCCGGGTACGTCGACGACGACCTCCGGACGCGCGATGTGCTCGTCGAGGAGCGCGCGGATGATCTCGCCCTGCTCACCGATCCTCTGCTGCGCACGGCGCTTGCGAGCGGCGTGATCTGGCGGGTGCACTGATGCCTGGCGCGACCGCGACCGGTGCTCTCGGGCGCGCGCTGCGCCGTTACGCGAGCGCGCCGATCGGCGCTCGTCTTTTCGTGCACGGTCGAGCGTTCCTGTCGGACCTCGCGGTGGTCGAGCGGTACGTCCCGAAGAAGGGCTTCATCGTCGACCTCGGCTGCGGCCACGGCCTGTTCGCGTGCGTGCTCCGCGAGGCATCCCCGACGCGGCGCGTGCTCGGCATCGATCTCGATCCGAAGAAGATCGACGTCGCGCGGGGCGCGATCCAGGACACGCAGTGGCTCAGGTTCGAGGTCGGCGACATCGCCCTGGACACGCCGCCGCGCTGCGACGCGGTGACGATCGTGGACGTCCTCTACCTCCTTCCGTTCGAGATGCAGGAGAGCGTGCTGCGCAACGCAGCCGCCGCTCTCGGGGAGGGCGGTCCGCTGGTGGTGAAGGCGCAGGAACGCCGGCTCGATCCGCGTTACGCGCTCACGTACGGCCAGGAGCTGGTCACCGTCAGCTTGGGCTTCACGCAAGGCGGACGCGAGCGGTTCTATTTCCCGTCGCGGGCGGAGGCGCTCGCCATGTTCCAGCGCGCGGGATTCGTCGTGGATGTCGTCGAGATGCCCAAGCGCATCTACACGGACGTGCTGTATCTGGCGAGAAAGGCCCCTACGAAAGCCGTGAGCGCGACATAATCAGCGCGAATGCAAGACGACCTGCGCATGCTCGCGGACGAGATCCGGGCATGCACGGCCTGTCCCCTTCACCGGAGCGCACGACAGGCCGTGCCCGGGGAGGGAACCGCCGACTCCGGGATCTTCTTCCTCGGCGAAGCGCCCGGATACAACGAGGATCTCCAGGGCCGGCCGTTCGTCGGAGCCGCCGGCCAGCTGCTCGACGAGCTCCTGTCCGAGATCGGTCTGGACCGCAGCAAGGTGTTCATCACCAACGTGGTGCGGCACCGTCCACCCGAGAACCGCGATCCGCTGCCGGAGGAGGTCAGCGCCTGCGACGTCTGGCTTCGGCGTCACCTCGCCCTGCTGAAGCCGCGCGTCATCGTGACGCTTGGCCGTCACGCGATGGGGAAGTTCCTGCCCGGTGAGTCGATCTCACGGATCCATGGGCGCGCGCGCAAGGTCGACGGCCTCGTGATCTTCCCCGTGTATCACCCGGCCGCGGCGCTCCACCAGCCCGCGCTGCGCGGCGCGCTCACGGGCGACTTCGCCGCCCTCGCACAGTTGCTGGCGACGCAGCCGGTGGCGAAGGAGCCTGCGGCCGCCGAGAAGAAGGCCGTGGATCAGATGACGCTCTTTGGCAACTAAGCTGCGGGTGATCCCGCTCGGCGGGGTCGGCGAGATCGGCAAGAACATGCTCGCGATCGAGCAGGGCAACGACATCGTCGTCGTCGACGCCGGTCTGATGTTCCCAGACGAGGAGATGCTCGGCATCGATCTCGTCATCCCCGACATCTCGTACCTGAGGCAGAACAAGGCCAAGGTGCGCGGCATCGTGCTCACGCACGCGCACGAGGACCACATGGGCGCTCTGCCGTACGTGCTCCGCGATCTTCCGGACGTCTCGGTCTACGGCACCAAACTCACTCTGGGTCTCATGCGGACCAAGCTACGGGAGCACAAGCTCGCCGATAAGGTCAGCGCGATCGAGATCACGCCCGGGACGCCGTTCACGGTGGGTCCGTTCCAGTGCGACTCCTATTACGTCTGCCACAGCATCCCCGACGCGGTCGGTCTGACGATCGAGACCCGCTACGGGACCATCGTGCATTCCGGCGACTGGAAGTTCGACCACACGCCGGTCGACGGGAAGCAGACCGACTTCGCGCGGCTCTCCGAGATCGCCGCGCACGGCGTGCTTCTCCTGCTGTCCGACTCGACGCGCGCCGAGGTCGCGGGGTACACGCAGTCGGAGCGCCACGTCGGTGACCTGCTCGACACGATCATGTCGCGCGCGCCCGGCCGAGTCATCACGACGACGTTCGCGTCGAACATCTCGCGCATCAAGCAGATCGTCGACGTCGCGGCGGCGTGGGGTCGGCGCACCGCGATCATCGGACGCTCGATGGAGAACTACACCCGGACCGCGCGCGAGCTTGGCTACCTCGCGTTCCCCGAGGGCTCGCTCATCCAGCCAAAGGAGATCGACAAACTCCCTGACCACGAGATCTGCATCATCACCACCGGCAGCCAGGGCGAGCCCACGAGCGCGCTGTCGCGCATGGCGCTCGGCGACCATCGCCACGTCGTGGTGAAGGACGGCGACACCGTCGTCATGTCCGCGACGCCGATCCCGGGCAACGAGGAGCTCGTGAGCCGCACCGTCGACAACCTCTTCAAGCTCGGCGCCGAGGTGATCTACGACGCCGGCGTGCGGCCGCACGTATCTGGACACGCGAGCCAGGAGGAGCTCAAGCTCCTCCTCAACATCCTGCGACCCAAGTACTTCATCCCGGTCCACGGCGAGTACCGGATGCTGGTGCGCCACGCGCGCATCGCGATCGACCTCGGTGTGGCCGCTGGGAACGCCTTCGTCATCACCAACGGCGACTCGATCGAGATCGACGAGCGTGGCGCGCGTCTTGGCGAGAAGGTCGTGTCCGGCGTCGTATACGTCGACGGTCTCGGCGTGGGCGACGTGAGCCAGTCAGTGATGCGCGATCGCTGGTCGATCGGCAGCGACGGCATCTTCCTCGTCGTGCTCACCATCGAGCGCCAGACCGGCAAGGTCATCGCCGGCCCGGACATCGTCACGAAAGGCTTCGTGCCTGAAGAGGACGCGAATGACATCGTCGAGCGGACCAAGCAGCGCATCCTCGACGGCCTCGGCGAGGCACAGACCGGCGAGCACCTCGCGGAAGTCGCGACGCTTCGCGATTCGATCCACAACAGCGTCACGGCGTATCTGTACGAGCGCACGAAGCGCCGGCCGATGGTGCTGCCGGTGATCATGCAGGTATGAGCGCGCGCAGGGTGTCGCGCCGCCAGCCGCAGCGTGGTGCGGTCTCGGCGGTCGACCCGCGCATCCGCAACGAGGTCGGCGCCATCGCGCTGCTCGCGTTCGCCGTGCTCTCGATCGTGGCGATCATCGCGGACCAGGGCGCGGTGCTGCACTGGTGGCGCTCGTTCCTGGTGTCGCTCCTCGGTTGGGGCGCGTTCGCCGTCCCCTTCGTGCTTGGCGCGCTCGCGGCCGAGCTCTGGTTCGGTCTCATGCGACGCAGCGCGATCATCCCCATCTCTGGCGGAGCGCTCGTGTTCATCGCTCTCCTCGCGATCGCGCAGCATTACCAGCGCGGCGAGCCCGCCATCGGTGAGGGCGCGGGCGGCGTGGTCGGCGCGACCGTCGCGAACATCGCGACCGGCGCGTTCGGCGATGTCGGCGGTCCTATCGCACTCATTGCGCTTCTCCTCGTCGGCGTCGTCATCACGGCGAACCGGACCCTCGGCGACCTGATCAGGCCGGCCTGGGAGCGACGCAGCGCCCTCCGGGCGGGCGTCAGCCTGCCTGGCGGCACGGCCGGACGCTTCGGACGCGGTGTCGACGAGGACGAGGTCGAGCTGGCGCCGGTGGAGGAGCCCGCCCCGCCGCTCCGGATCAACATGCCCGCCCTGCGCCCCAAGGGGGCCGCTCAGCCCCTCAAACCCGCCCTGCGGCTCCTTCCTCCACCCGAGACGGACGAGGCGTCCTCGGCGCCAGAAGGCGCGTTCACTCCCTCGATCGCCGGGCTGCCAGACAAGAACGTGGCCGTCGAGGGCGTGCTCCACGCCAAGGCCGACCGGAACTGGACGCTCCCGCCTCTCGACCTGCTCGGCCTGGGCGACGCGGGCCACGCCGGGACCAGCAGCGAGATCCGGAGGAGCGCCGAGGTCATCGAGCAGACGCTCGCGCATTTCAACATCGCCGCGAAGGTCGTCGAGGTCACGCCTGGGCCCGTCGTCACGCGCTACGAGCTGAAGATCGCGCCGGGCATCCTCCTCTCGCGCGTCGAGTCGCTCAACGACAACCTCGCGCTCGCGCTCGCCGCACGCACGCTCCGCATCGAAGCGCCGATCCCCGGCAAGAGCGTCGTCGGCATCGAGGTCCCGAACATCGCGGTGGGTCTGGTGTCGCTGCGCGACGTCGTCGAGACGGCGATCTTCCGGGGCTCGCCCTCCAAGCTGACGGTCGCGCTCGGGCGCGATGTCGCCGGCGCGCCGATCGTGCTCGACCTCGGCGCGATGCCGCACCTGCTCGTCGCGGGGCAAACGGGCTCCGGCAAGAGCGTCAACATCAGCTCGATCCTCTGCAGCCTCCTCCTCAACGCGACGCCCGACGACGTGCGGCTGCTCATCGGCGACCTCAAGCGGGTCGACTTCACCGCGTTCGGCGACGTGCCGCACCTGATCGCACCGGTCATGACCGACGCGGACAAGATCCTCAACGCCCTGTTCTGGGTCGTCGGGGAGATGGACCGGCGGTACCGGCTGTTCGCGCGGACGAGCTCCCGCAACATCGGCCAGTACAACGAGAAGCACACCGGCTCGGACCGCATCCCGTACGTCGTGTTCGTCATCGACGAGCTCGCCGATCTGATGCTCCAGGCGCCCATCCAGGTGGAGAAGCAGATCACCCGCGTCGCGCAGCTGGCACGCGCGACCGGCATCCACCTCGTCCTGGGGACCCAGCGGCCGTCGGTCGACGTCATCACCGGCCTCATCAAAGCGAACATCCCGGCTCGTATCGCGTTTGCTACCGCCTCCGCCGTCGACTCGCGCACCATCATCGACATGACCGGCGCGGAGAAGCTCCTCGGACGTGGCGACATGCTCGTGCTGCGGCCTGACCTCGCGAAGCCGATCCGGGCGCAGGGCGTCTACGTGTCGGATCACGAGATCCAGCTCATCAGCCGGCACTGGACGCTGCAGAGTGGAACGTCGTACGACCGCCACGCGAAGGTGATCGAGGGGCCGGATCGCCTCACTCGACGCGAGTCCGACGGCGAGGACATCGAGGACGAGCGTTACGAGGAGGCGGTCGAGATCATCCGCCACGAGGGCAAGGCATCGGTCTCGATGCTGCAACGCAAGATGACCATCGGGTTCGCGCGCGCCGGCAGGCTCATCGACATCATGGAGCGGAACGGCGTCGTCGGGCCCGACCGCGGGCCGGGCAAGTTCCGTGAGGTGTACGGCTCAGCCCGACCAGGCGAGGAGTAGCGATGGCGCGGCTCGGCGAAACGCTTCGCGCGCAGCGTGAGAAGAAAGGCATCACGCTGGAGCAGGCCGCCTCCGACACGCACATCCGCGAGAAGTTCCTGAAAGCGCTCGAGGACAGCGACTATCAGACGCTGCCCGGCACGGTGTACACGAAGGGCTTCCTTCGCAACTACGCCGAGTACCTCGAACTCCCCACCGAAGAGCTCGTCGTGCAGTTCCATCAGGAACGCGACCTGCCTGACGCGCCACGCACCTTCAAACCGCTCAACCCGATCGCGCGGCGAAGCCTCATCTTCACGCCAGCCGTGCTCGTGCCGGTGGTGGTGCTCGCGGGCATCGCGTTGTTCGTGGGTTACCTCTATTACCAGTTCGTGTCGTTCGCCGTCCCTCCGAAGATCGAAGTGACCGAGCCCGCGTCGGATGCGATCGCACAGAGCGCCGACTTCGTCGTGAAGGGCCGCACCGTTCCCGAAGGCCGCGTCACGGTCCAGGTATTCCCTGGGCCGCTGACCGTCGCGGACATCCATCCGAACTCCGATGGGACCTTCTCCGTCAACGTGCAGCTGAACCCTGGCTCGAATCACATCATCGTGGAAGTGCTCGACGTCACAGGCAAGGTCGGACGCGCATCGCGGACCGTGCGTTTGGACACGTCTGCCGCGAGCTCGCCGGGACAGCCGCTGCTCATCGTCGAAGAACCAGCCAACGGGGCGACATTCACGAATGCTCAGGTCCTGGTGCGCGGCCGCTTTGACCCGACCGTCACCGCTCTCACTGTGAACGGCGTGCAGCTTCCGATCAGCCCCGCGCGCCTCTTCGAGATCCGTTTCACGTATCCCGCCGGTCAGCAGACGATCAACATCGTCGCGCGGAACGCCGCCGGCGCTACCACCACCGAGTCGCGCGCGGTGACCGTTGCATACACCGCCGCCGTCGTGAACGTGACGCTCAAGGGTGGCGAAGCGTGGCTGCAGGCGACCGTGGACGGCACCGTCGTCCCGGGGACCGGCCGCGTGTTCAAGGAAGGCGAGACCGCGACCTACACCGGCCGCGAAGTGCGTCTCCGTTCCGGGAACGGCGCGGCGACCATGGTGAGCTACAACGGCCAGCCCGCCGTCGCGCTCGGACAGCAGGGCGAGGTCGTGGAGCGCGTCTACACCGCCCAGTGACCGCCGCGACCGCACTGACGGGGTTCCGCGCCGTTGCTGTCGTCCCGATCGTGTGGGCGATCGCCGCCGACGAACACGTGCTCGCTCTGGGGCTGTTCGTGCTGGCCGCGGCTTCGGACGCTGTCGACGGGTTGCTTGCGCGGCGCTCCGGCAACACCAGTGCGCGTGGCGCCCTGCTCGACCCGCTTGCAGACAAGGTCCTCGTCATCGGAACGCTGCTCGGGCTGACCGCCGTCGGGAGCGGATGGCCGGTCGCAGTCGTCACCGCACTCACCGTCCTGCGCGAGGGCGTCGTGGCGCTTGTCCGAGTGCGCGCGTTCGCGCGAGGCGCTCCACTCCCCGCGGACCGCCTGGCGAAGATCAAGACTGCGGCACAGATGATCGGAGTCGCTCTGATCATCGTCGGCGAGCGCCCATGGCCTGTCGCCGGCGCCGCGCTCGTCGGACTGGCGTTCCTCGTGAGTTTGGTCACTTTGCCCCGGTACTTCGACACGCGCCCCACCTGATCGACCTGTCGTGACTCGCCTAACCTTCACACGTGGCGAAGAAGGTCGCGCCGACGCTCGATGAGCTCGTCGCGCGCATGGCCGCGCTTCATGAAAAGCTGCGGCGCCGGAAGCTCACGGTGGCCGCCGCGGAGTCATGCACCGGCGGTCTGCTGGGTGCGGTCCTTACCGCGCACGGGGGATCGAGCGCGTATTTTCGCGGCGGCGCCGTCGTCTACAGCAATGAGGCGAAGGAGATCCTCGCCGACGTCCCGCCACAACTCATCCATTCGCACGGTGCGGTCTCGTCCGTCGTTGCCGGCGCTCTCGCGCGTGGTGCGCGAGAGCGGCTCGCCGCGAAGATCGGCCTAGGCATCACCGGTATCTCCGGACCCGGCGGCGCGATGCCGGGCAAGCCGGTCGGTCTCACGTATGTGGCCGTCGACAGCGAGAAGCACAGCGCGGTGAAGAAGCATCAATGGACCTTCGACCGCACCGGCAATCGCCTCGCGAGCGTCGGCGCCGCGCTGGACCTCCTTGAAGACGCGATCGCATGACCACCCGCCCATCGTTCTTCGCTCCGGAGCATGCCGCCGCGTTCGAGGATCCCGATGTCGTGCGCGAGTATGCGTTCCGCGCGCCCTATCCACCCGCGACATTCGACCTGCTCGCGCGTCTCATCGACCGCGATCGTCCAGTCGTGCTCGATCTCGGCGCAGGCACCGGTCCTATCGCACGCGCGATCGCGTCGCGTGCCGACCGTGTCGACGCGATCGATCCGTCCAACGCAATGCTCGCCGAAGGCCGCCGGCTCGACGGTGACAGTCATCGGAACATCCGTTGGCTTCCTGGCCGCGCCGAGACCGTCGAGCTGGATCCACCGTACGGTCTCGCGACCGCAGGTTCGAGCCTGCATTGGATGGATTGGGACACGATGTTGCCGCGGCTGGCACGCACGCTGACGCCCAAGGCATTCTTCGCGGTGCTCGACGTCGATGACCGCCACGCGCCATGGCACGAGCGCCTCGTAGCGCTGTTCCAGGAGTATTCGGTCTACGGCAAGACGTGGCGTGAATTCGACGTGATCGCCGAACTCGAGCGTCGCGGACTGTTCGCCGTCGTTGGCCGCGAGCAGGTTCCGATGCAATTCGCGCAGCCGCTTGAAGCCTACGTGCGAGCGTTGCACTCCCATAGCTCGCTCGCGCGGGTGCGCATCGGAGCGACTCGGGCCGCGGCCTTCGACGACGGCGTCCGTAAATTAGTCGCGCTCGATGCCGACGGCCTCGTCCGCCGGAGCATCGCCGCCGACGTGGTATGGGGGAGACCGCTCGCTTGAGCACTCCCGTCGGCGTCGCGCTGCTCGGTCTCGGTACGGTCGGCTCGGCCGTCGCGCGCGCGTTCGCCGATCGCGGGAAGCGCCTCG
Source organism: Candidatus Limnocylindria bacterium (assembly GCA_036523395.1). Classification (NCBI taxonomy): domain Bacteria; kingdom Bacillati; phylum Chloroflexota; class Candidatus Limnocylindria; species Candidatus Limnocylindria bacterium. The sequence goes on from DATDEH010000045.1 coordinate 15,455, forward strand.
ATACGGCCGCCGGTCGCCCGCTCCGGCTCGTCGGCGCCGCCGTGCGCGACCGGCGTAAGGCGCGCGACGCCGGTGACCTTGCCGTGACGACCGACCCTTTCCGGCTCCTCGAGGACCCGAACGTCCACATCGTCATCGAGGTCATCGGCGGCACCTCGCCAGCGCGCGATCTGCAGCTCGCGGCGTTCGAGCGCGGACGCCACGTTGTCACCGCGAACAAGGAGCTCGTCGCCAAGGAATGGAACGCGCTGCACGAAGCCGCGAAGCTCGCTAAGCGCGAGCTGCGTTTCGAGGCCGCGGTCGCGGCGGCGATCCCGCTCATCGCCGGCACGCGCATGCTCGCGGCCTCGCGCCCTCGTGTGGTGCGGGGCCTGCTGAACGGCACGACGACCTACATCTGCTCCCGCATGGAGTCCGGACTCGGGTTCGACGCGGCGCTCGAGGAGGCGATCGCGAAGGGCTACGCCGAGGCCGATCCCACAGCGGACGTCGATGGCTTCGATGCCGCGTACAAGCTCTCGATCCTCATCAGCCTCCTCGAGGGGCGGCACTTCCACCCCGACAACGTGCGGCGTACGACCCTGCGCGGGCTATCGGCGGACACGGTCAGTGCCGCGGCGACGCGCGAGAAGAAGGTGCGCTACCTCGCGACGGCGGACTTTGGCGAGCGCGCCACGAAGGCCCGTGTCGGTCCCGAAGAGGTACCGGCGAGCTCGCCCGAAGGCGCCGCCGATGGGCCCACGAACGTGGTGACGATCGAGACCGACCTCGCGGGCCGGCTCGTCTTCAGCGGACCGGGCGCGGGCGGTGACGCGACCGCCTCGGCCATACTCGGCGACGTGATCGCCATCGCCCGGGCCATGCGTTGACGCGCACCGTCCTCAAGTTCGGCGGGACGTCCGTCGCCTCGCCGACTGCCCTCGAGAGCGTGGCGCGCATCGTCGGCGACACCAGGGGCGACCGGGTCGTCGTCGTCTCCGCGACAGCGGGGACCACCGACGCGCTGCACACCGCGGCGCGCGAGGCGGCGAACGGCGAGGCCTCGGTGGCCGAGCGCATCGTGAACGACCTCGCGAAAGCGCATGCGAACCTCGTCGCCGATCTCCTCGGCGTGGGCGGTGGCGACGTGCTCGGCGAGATCACGGACCTCACGGAGCGGACGATCTCGCTGCTGCGCAGCGTCGCGATCCTCCGCGAATGCACGGCGCGGAGCCTCGACGCGATCGTGAGCTACGGCGAGAAGATCTCCGCGCCGATCGTTTCAGCCCTTCTCACCGCGAAGGGTACGAAGGCGAAGTCGCTGTCAGCAGAGGGCCTGCTCATCACGGACGATGCGTTCGGTCACGCGAATCCGCTGCTCGACGAGACGAGGGTGCGCGTGCACCAGGACGTCCTTCCGCTGCTCAAGGACGGAGTAACGCCCGTGATCACCGGGTACGTCGCCTCCACCGCGGACGGCGTCACGACGACGCTGGGGCGCGGCGGCTCGGATTACTCCGCAGCAGTGCTCGCCGCGGCCGTCAACGCCGACGTGCTCCTCATCTACACCGACGTGAACGGCGTCATGAGCGCGGATCCGCGGATCGTGCGCGGCGCGAAATCGCTCGAGCGCGTTTCGTATGCGGAAGCGGCGGAGCTCTCGTACTTCGGCGCGAAGGTGATCCACCCGCGCACCGTGTTGCCGGCGATCGAAGCGCACATCCCCGTCCGCATCCTCAACACCTTCGCCCCAGAGCATCCGGGGACGACGATCACCGGTGACCCGGTGTTCGACGGCAGCGTCGTCAAGGCGACGACGTCCCTCGGAGGGCTGGGTCTTCTCACGGTGCAGGGCGCCGGCATGAGCGGCGTTCCCGGGTTCGCGGCCCGCGTGTTCGACACGACCGCGGCCGAGCGCGTGAACGTGCTGATGATCAGCCAGTCCTCAAGCGAGAACTCGATCTGCCTCGTCGTGCCCGCGGATGGCGCCGAGCGCCTCCGACCGGCGCTCGAGCGCATGTTCAGCGCGGAGCTCAGGCGTCATGACGTCGAGCGGGTGAGCGTCGAGGCGCCCGTCGCGATCGTCGCCGCGGTGGGGGAGGGGATGCGCGGCACGCCTGGCGTGGCGGCGCGCGTGTTCGGAGCGCTCGGCCGCGCCGGCGTGAACGTCATGGCGATCGCGCAGGGCTCGAGCGAGCTGAACATCTCGTTCGTGGTCGCGGACGGCGAGCGCGACAAGGCGGTGCGCGCGGTCCACGAGGAGTTCCACCGCAGCTAGACCCGAGGTCGGGTCAGGAGGCGGCAGGCGCGAGCTCCTTGCGCAGGATGGGCGCGACCCTGGCACCGAGCAATTCGGTCGCGTGCAGGAGCTTCTCGTGCGGCCCCGAGGCGGCGTTCATCTGGAACGTGACGCGCGTGATCCCGCCGAGCGCCTCGCTGTGGCGCAGGATCTTCTCGGCCACTTCTTCGGGTGTGCCGAGGAGCCAGGCGCCCTTCGGTGTGAGCTGCGAATCGAACTGGGGCCGTGTCATCGGCGCCCAGCCGCGCCGGCCTCCTTCGTCGTGTTCGCGACGTAGCCGAGCGCGTGCATCCCGACCTTCAGCTGGTCCGCGGAGAAACCCGCTCGCCGTCCCGCCTCGCGATAGAGATCGACGAGCGGACGGAAGCGGTGGGTCTCCCCGCCGATGATCGCGACCATGAGTGGAAGACCGAGCAGCCCGGCGCGGACGAACGACTGCGGAGTCCCGCCGACGCCGACCCAGATGGGCAGTCGCTCCTGCATGGGCCTCGGGTAGACGCCCTGTCCGGTAAGGGCAGGCCGGAACTTGCCGGACCACTGCGGATGTTCATCATCGCGGAGCTTGAGCAGAAGCTCGAGCTTCTCCGCGTAGAGCTCGTCGTAGTCACTCAGGTCGAGACCGAAGAGCGGGAACGCGTCGACGAACGAGCCCCGGCCGACGACCATCTCGGTCCGGCCCTGCGAGATGAGATCGAGCGTGGCGAACTGTTCGAACAATCGCACCGGATCGACCGCGCTCAGGACGGCCACGGCGCTCGTGAGCCGGATGCGCTTGGTGCGCGCGGCCGCCGCGGCGAGGATCACCGACGGCGCGGAGTCGAGGAACTCTTTCCGGTGGTGCTCGCCGATGCCGAAGACGTCGAGGCCGACCTGGTCCGCGTACTCCATCTGATCGAGGAGGTTCCGCATGTGGTCGGCCGGCCGGAGCGCAGAGCTGGCGTCGTCATAGGCGAGCGCGAAGCTGTCGATCCCGATCTGCATCGTGCACGACTCAACGCAAATGGTGCGGGATTATTCCGATCCGATGCCGCACACTACCGGCGTGCGCAAGCGAAAGGTCGCGGTCCTCGGCGCCACCGGCACGGTCGGGCAGCGCTTCATCAGCCTGCTTGCCGACCACCCGTGGTTCGAGCTGGCCGCGCTCACCACCTCAGATCGCAACGCGGGCAAGCGCTACGGCGACGTCACGCCCTGGCACTTCGGCGAGGACATGCCCGCCGCGATCGCCGACATGCAGCTCGAAGCGACGCGACCTGAAGTCGACGCCGAGATCTGCTTCTCCGCGCTGCCCAGCGAGGCCGCCGAGCAGTGGGAGTCCGCGCTGGCCAAAGCCGGCCACCACGTGTTCTCCAACGTGAAGACACACCGCATGGACGAGGACGTCCCGCTCATCATCGCCGAGGTCAATCCCGAGCACGCGAATGCGCTCGAGCTCCAGCGGAGGAGGCGCGGCTGGACCGGCTCGATCGTGACGAACGGGAACTGCTCCGCGATCACGTTCACGCTCGCTGCGGCTCCGCTCCATCGCGCGTTCGGCATCGAGCGCGCGGTCGTGACGACGCTCCAGGCGCTCTCCGGAGCCGGCTACCCCGGCGTGCCGTCACTCGATGCCCTCGACAACGTCGTTCCCTTCATCGGCGAGGAAGAAGAGAAGATGGAGCAGGAGACGAAGAAGTTCCTGGGGTCATGGGACGGCAAGGTGTTCAAGGACGCGCAGTTCCCGTTCTCCGCGCACTGCAACCGCGTGAGCGTGCGTGACGGCCACACCGTCACGGTCAGCGTCGCGCTGCGCGGACGTCCTGGCGCGCGCGATGTCGCACAGGCGATGCGTGCGTTCAAGGGACGCCCGCAGGAGCTGGGCCTGCCGAGCGCGCCGCAGCAGCCGATCGTCGTGCGCGATGAGCGCGACCGGCCGCAGCCGGTGCGCGACCGCATGGCCGGGAACGGGATGTCCCTCGTCGTCGGGCGTGTGCGCGAGGATCCGGTGCTGGGCATGAAGTTCGTCGTGCTCGGCCACAACACGATCCGCGGCGCGGCCGGCGCGTCAGTGCTGAACGCCGAGCTGCTCGCGGCGGAGGGCTGTCTCGGCGCATGAGCGCAGAGACATTCGTCGCGCGACTCGACCGCGTGCCGCTCAATGGCTTTCACTGGCGGCTGCTCATCACGAGCGGCTTCGGCTGGATGTTCGACGCGATGGACGTCCTGCTCATCGGTTTCCTCGTCGCGCCGATCACCAAGGAGTTCACGCTCGCTCCCGCGCAGGTCGGACTCGTCGCGAGCTCGGGGTTCGTCGGGATGTTCCTCGGCGCCGCGATCTCCGGGCGCCTGGCCGACCGCTACGGACGCCGGATCATCTTCCAGGCGACGCTGGTGCTCTTCTCGATCGGTGCGGTGCTGTCGGCACTGGCACCGACCTTCGAGACGCTGCTCGCGGCGCGCATCGTCGCCGGACTCGGCCTCGGCGGCGAGCTACCGGTCGTCGCGACGCTCGTCTCCGAGTTCTCGCCGCGAGCGCAGCGCGGTCGGATGATCGTGCTCCTCGAATCGTTCTGGGCGTACGGCACGCTGGCCGCCGGCCTGGTCGCGATCTTCGGCCTTCCTCAGTTCGGCTGGCGCGGCGCGTTCCTCGTCGCCGCGCTGCCAGCCCTGTATGTCGCGTACCTGCGATCCGCGCTGCCCGAGTCTCCGCGCTACCTCGCGGAGCGCGGCCGCAGCGCGGAGGCCGACGCGATCGTGCGTCGCGTCGAGCGCGCGGGTGGGGGAGCGCTGCTCACCCTCGGTGCGGCCATCGCGCCGATGCGCTCGGGGCGCACGAGCATCGCGCAGCTGTGGAGTCCGGCGTATGCGCGGCGCACCGCGATGCTGTGGATCCTTTGGTTCGGCATCACCTTCACGTACTACGGGATCTTTCTGTACGTCCCATCGCTCCTCGCCGCGCGCGGGCTGACCGAGGTGCGAAGCAACGAGTTCTTCTTCCTCTCGACGATCGCGCAGATCCCCGGCTACTTCAGCGCCGCCTGGCTCGTGGAACGCTGGGGCCGCAAGCCAACGCTCGTCACATACCTCGTCGGTACGGCTGCCGCGGCTCTGCTATTCGGGACGTCCGACACCGGGACGATCGCTTTCGTGGCGCTCGCGCTCCTGTCGTTCTTCAACCTCGGGGCGTGGGGGGTCGTCTACACGTATTCCCCAGAGCTGTACCCCACCGCCGTACGCGCGACCGGCGCTGGTGTCGCCGCATCGGTCGGACGCATCGGCGGGATCATCGGTCCGTTTCTCACGCCGGTGCTTGTCGCGATCCCGCAGTTCGGCCAGACCGGTGTCTTCGTCATGTTCGTTGTGCTCCTCGTGATCACGGCGCTGAACGTGTGGCTGCTCGCTGAAGAGACGAAGGGACGTTCCCTGGAAGAGATCGCGGGACCGGTCGCGGCGTAATGGGGCTCTCGCCGGAGGCTCGTTCGGCGCTGCAGACCATCGGCAATGCCGCGATCGGCGTCGGGCTCGGAATGAGCGTCCTCGGCGCCGCGTTCGTCATCAGCCAGTTCGCCACAGGGCAGGGGAGCGCGACACAAGCCACATCGTCGCCCGCGGCGCCCGCGGCGACTGCCGCAGCGATCGCGACGGCGACGCCGCCACCACCGCCTTCCGCGACGCCCTCTCTATCGCCGACGCTCTCACCGACCTCCGTCCCCGCGACGCCAACACCGACACCGTCACCGAGCGCGACGTCCGACCCGCTCACGGCCACCGCGTACAGCAACAGCGGAAAGCGCTACGCCGCGCTGCGTGCGCCGGTCGGCTACACGTACACCGCGCCCTTCGCGGGGACGGTGGCCGTGCGCCGCTATCAATTCATCGATGGTCAGGTGCGCGTCGATTCGATCTTTCCGGGCCTGCCGTTCTTTCCGTACATCACGCTCGAGTCAGCCGACCGGCGGGTCATCTTCCGTCCCGGAGCGCTCGATGTGGACACGGAGCTCATCGCGAAGGACGGCGACCGCGTCGTGACCGGCGCGCCGCTCTTCAAGACGATCGGCGACGGCGCGTCATCGTGGCGCACGTTCTACGACCGAGGCGTGACGGCGAACGTGATCGCGTCAGTCGTGGCGCTGCCGTCTGGCGTCGAGCTCGATCCGGTCGCGTTCTTCACCCGTTGACCTGGCCGCGGATCTCGCCGCTCAGCCAGCGCGTCGTGTGCACGTTGGCGTAGACCATGCCGGCTCGGAGCGCGCGGACAGCCTCGTCGAACGACCCTGGCTCGATACCCTGAGCGCCCGGCCCGATGATGTCGGCGGCTCTGATCGTGCCGGTGACCGTGGCGGGTGAGGCTGGGCACGCCGGCTTGGTGGAACCGCCGCACAGGAAGGCGATGACGCCGCCGCTGATCCCGCGCTGACCGAAGTGGATGTGCGCCTGGGTGACGACCCCATTGTTGGCCACACCCTCGAGGTCGCTATACGTCAACGTGTAGCTGATCTCGTCGCCCGCACCGTTCAAGCTTGCTTCAAATGAACCTGTGCCTGTCGTCGAGATCGGCACCGGCGCCGACTCTTGGTATCCGGTCAAATTGTCCGCCTTGGAGTGGCTCTTGCCGCCGTCGCCTGCGACCGCGAACGTAGCTGCGGCGAGCACGACGGGAATCACGAAGATGAGCGCGCCGAACCAACGCCGATTCCGCATCTGATCCTCCCTTTTTGGCGCTGACCGCCAGGGAATTGGTACGCGGCGCCGGCAGGATCGGGTCAGAACATAGACTCCGCCTCCGTTGAAGGGACGCGCTGCGATCGTCACAGGAGCCGCCAGCGGGATCGGCCGCGCCATCGCGACGGATCTCGCGCAGCAGGGTGCACGTGTGCTCTGCGCCGACGTAAGTGTCGAGGAGGGCGAGCGCGTCACCGCGGGCCTCTCGACCGGAGCGTTCCAGCGCGCCGATATCGCGAAACAGGCGGACTGCGATGCGCTCGTGGCTCGCGCGGTCCGTGACTTTGGTGGCGTCGACATCCTGGTGAACAACGCGGGACTGCAGCACGTCGCACCCGTGGAGGAGTTCCCGGTGGACACCTGGGAGCGACTCGTCCACATCATGCTGTTCGGCGCCTTCTACCTGACGCGCGCGGCGCTGCCGCACATGTACGCGAAGGCTTGGGGTCGGATCGTGAACATCGCGTCGGTGCACGGCCTCGTCGCATCACCGTACAAGTCCGCCTATGTCGCCGCGAAGCACGGGCTGGTCGGTTTCACGAAAGCCGTCGCGCTCGAAGCGGCCCAGAAAGGCGTGACCGTGAACGTGGTGTGTCCGTCATACGTGCGCACGCCCCTGGTCGAGAAGCAGATCGCGGATCAGGCGAAGGTGCACGGGATCAGCGAGGACGCGGTGGTCCGCGACATCATGCTCGCGCCCGCCGCGCTCAAGCGCCTGCTCGAGCCGTCCGAGGTCGCCGCGTACGTGCGCTTCCTGTGTTCGGACGATGCGAGTGGGATCACCGGTGCGACGCAGGTCATCGACGCGGGGTGGACGGCGCGCTAGGTCTCGTCTGGGTTGTCGAGGATCCCCACGGTCTGGAACCACTCGGGCTGGTCCTGAGGATTTCGCTCCAGCCGCGTACCGAGACGGCGCATGACGTTCATCGATCTGGTGTTGTCGTTCTCGGTCGTTGCGACGATGCGTCGCAGCCGGAGCTGGCCGAACGCATACGCGATCATCGCCGCGGCCGCCTCGGTGGCGTAGCCGTGGCCCCAGTGTTCCGGAAAGAGCGCCCAGAAGAGGCCGATCTCCGAAGTGAAGCGCGTCGTGGGCTCGAATGACGGCAGCTGCCCGAACGGCATCAGGCACGGCGCGAATCCGACCGAGCCGATGAGCTCATTGCTCTCGCGCTTTACGATCGCCCGATCGCCGTACGGTGGCTGATGCAGAAGCGCGAGCCCAGCGTCAGCGGCGACCGCGTACTCGAACATCACCCGTCGCCGTACACGCTTCTCGTCCGCCGACCCGTATGAGCCGGGGCCGAAGGCGGCGTCGAGCAGTCGCGAGACCGTGTCGGCGTCCTCGAGGACGAAGGCGCGGATGATCAGCCGGTCCGTCTCGAGTGTTCGCATCGGAGTTGATCGCTAGCTCAGCGCGCCCGAGTCGACTTCTTCCCTGTTGTCCTCGACCTGGACCGAAGCTCCGCGAACTTGCGACGCTGTGCCTGGCTCTTGATCGGCATTTCGAAACTCCAGTGCGTTGATCGCGCTTAAGCGGTCACCGCTGCGCGAGCGCGTCCCTGCGCGTACACGAGCAGCGCCACGCCGACCGCGAGGAACGCGAGCGCGCTCAGCGCGAGAGAGTACTGGATGCCGATGAACGCGCCGAGGATCCCGACGGTAACGCCGCTGCCGACCCGCAGCCCGCTCCACGACATGCTGAAGAGGCCGAGGACGCGCCCGCGACGGGATGGTGGCGCCTCGAGCTGCACGTAGGCCTGCGCCATCGAGGTGAATCCGATGTTCAGCACGCCACCGACGAGGAGGGCCAACACCGCGATCGCGTAGAGCGGGGTGATGGCAAAGACGAGGATCGAGGCGCCCCATGCCAGTGCGAGGAGCACCGCGATCCGGATGCGCGGCTGGCGGAAGAACGAAAGCGCCTCCAGACCGAAACCGCCGAGGACCGAGCCCGCCGCGTTCGCGGTGAGCAGCACGCTGTACGTGATCTCATCCTGCGCGGAGCCGAACCGCGCCGCGAACTCGGGCATTTGCGCCTGATACGCGTTACCGATGAACAAGGAGCTGAGGCCGGCGAGCGCGGTCATGACCAGGATCCCGCGATTGCCCGAGATCTCGCGCAGCGTTCGAACCGCGTCCGCGAGCGACAGCCGAGCGCTTTCGGCGTTCGCGCGGATCCGGACGTGGCCCGTGTACGGCGTGCGAAGAAGCCAGATCGTCATCGGCAGATACAGGAATGCGTTCGCCATCAGGCCATACGCCGGGCCGAGCCCAAGCAGCAGCGCACCGCCAACAGCCGGGCCGAACAGGATGCCGACGCTGCGACCGGTGGCGGCGAGTCGCACGCCGCTCTGCAGCTCATCGTGTCCGACGATGTCCTGGACGACCAGCTGGCCGGCCGGCGACCACAGCGCACCGGCAAGACCATGGATGATGAGCAGCACCACGGCATGCCAGGTCTGCAATGTGCCGGTCAGGAAGAGCACGGCCCACGCGAGCGAGGCCGCGATGAACGCGACCTGCGACGCGATGATGATCTTGCGGCAGTCGTAGCGATCGGCAAGACCGCCGAACCACACGCCCAACACCAAAAATGGTGTCCAGTGACTGATCACCGCGAAGCCGGCGAGCGTAGGGGAGTGGAACGCCTGGAAGATGACCCAGTACGAGATCACGTGCTCGACGTTGTCGGCCATCATCGAGACCAGGCTGGTCGTGAAGTACGCGCGGAAGGGGCCACGGCGCATCGCCGCGAAGGACGTGCCGGTCGGTGAGGTCGTCGTCGTGAGGGTGATGCGCGCAGGCTACCGGAATGCGGCACGGCGGCCCCGGAGGGCCGCCGTGCGCGCGTAAACGCACGTGTCCCTCCCTGAATCACGCCTAACGCTACGCCGAGCGCCCGCTTTCGTCTGGGCGCATGCGAGGCGTTTAGCTCGACTGACCGGCGATCACGCAGGCGCGCTGCACGCCGCAGAGTTCTTGCTAGCCGACGGTCTTCTTGTAGAACGCCTTGAGCTCGGCGTCGCTAGTTCCCAGATATCTTTGCGTCGTTGCTATTTGCCGGTGACCAGCGAGGCGCTGTGCCGACGGAAGGCTCGACGCAGCCCACAGCGTGATCGCGGCGTGGCGCAGCCAGTGTGGTGAAACATCTTCTGCGAGTCCCGCACGCCGAGCCGCGTCGCGCACGATGCGTTCAGCCGTCCAGACCGTCATGCGGTACGAGCCATCGGCATTCTGCTTACGCGTCACGAAGAGGGCCCCGTCCTTGTCCTTACGGAGCGTGAGGTAGCGCTGCAGCCATTCGCGTGCCGGGGGGCTCAGATAGGCGCGCCGGTGTCGGTTGCCTTTGCCGAGGACGGTCACCTCGTCGACGACGCGGATGCCGTCCGCCGGCGTGCGAGCCTCGCGTGACAGCTCGAGCTGGCGTCGATCGAGCCCGATGACCTCTGAGACGCGGCAGCCGGTCGCGAGCATGAACTGGATGAGCGCGCGCGCGCGCACACCGTCGTCCGTGGATGTGTCACACGCGTCGACGAGGCGCTTCACGCGCTCCTCGGCCAGGTGGCGGGCGTCCGGGCTGGGCTGCGATGCCTTGGCGAGCTCGACCTTTTCGCGCCCCGGGACCGGCAGATCGAGAAGGGCGCCGAACTTCAAGAGACCCCGCAGGGCGATCAGATGCAAGTTCTTGGTGGCGGCGGAGATCGACCGTTTGCCTTTGGCAAGGCCGCCGCGAGCCTGGCGGCGCGTGAGATGGCTCCCGTAGGCCTTGAGCGAGCGGATGTCGAGATCCGAGATGCGCGCCTTCTTGTCGCCCCGCTCGAGGAACGAGCAGAAATCGTGGAGGTACGCGGCGTACTTCGGGATCGTCCGTTCCCCCCGGCCCTTGTCACGCAAGTCCTGCAGGAAGGCCGCGGCCAGAGCCCGTACCGGGCTGGAAGGCTTCAGATCTCGGGGATCGACATAGTCGGAGGCCAGCAGCGCCTGCCAGCCCTCCCCTGAATCAATAGAAATCCTCATTCCTTGTGCTAAGCATCACAGGAAACGTAGTACCCGTCAAGTGCCTGGACTGACTCCCCCGGCAACGTCGATCCGTCGACTCGCCGCGTCTCTAGGTGCTTAGATGTGGGCCGCGAGTCATGCTCCGTTTGGCTGTACGAAGCGGAAGTATCCATAGCCCACCGCGAAGATCCCCGTCAGCAGCACGTTGACCCACCCGAACGCGTTCAGGACGCCGCTGAGCTGCGCGATCAGAGAGATGAGGACTCCGATCGTGCCCTGCAGGAAGAACGCAAGGGTCAGCGTTTGTCTCACCGGGCCCGGCTCGACGTTGCGCATGCTCCAGGCGATGACGACGTCGCTGAGCAATGCAGCGCCAAGGAACTGCGCCACGAGTTGAGCGCCGGCATCGGATCTCAAGCCATAGGTCGAATAGAGCAGACCGGGGAGCAGCACAGCGGTCAGACCAAAGATGGTCGCGACGATCGCGTTGAAGCTGAAGAGCGCGCCGAGTTTCATCGCCTTTCTCCTTCCCCGCGCGAACTGGCCGGCGGATCGTACCCCGGCCTGACGGACAGACTGGCAGGCAGGACCCATACCAGCCGTCGACGCCCCACGTTCTTTTAGAGCGCCCACCCGCGTGAAGGGGGTCGATCAGATGTTCAGCACCGAGGTCAGACCAGACGAAGCCGTCCGCGCGTCAGACGGGAACCGCAAGCTCCAGTTCGAAGGTACGGTCGAGGTCGAGGGCACCTTCACGGACCAGATGCTGAACGCGCTGTTCGGCGTTGATTCCCAGGTCAACGGCAAGCTCCATTTCGAAGGCGCGGTCCAGATCGACGGCACCTTCACCGGCAGCATCACGACCAGCGACCTGCTCATCATCGGCGAGCACGCCAAGATCTTGGCGGACATCAACTGCGGCTCCGCGGTCGTGAGCGGCGAGGTCACGGGGAACATCACCGCAGCCGGGTCCGTCGACCTGCACAAGGGCGCGCACGTGAAGGGCGACATCGTCACGCCGACGCTCGGCATCGACAAGGGCGCCGTGTTCGACGGGATGTCACGGATGCTCGGAGCGCCGGCGACGTTCGGCAGCCTCGAGCGGCGCGGGCGCCCGCGAGGCCGCTGAGGTCCTTTTTAGGGCCTGCTACTCCTCTGCGATGACCCGAGCGTAGTGGGCTCGTAGGGTCACGCGATGGGCTCCAAGCGAGTACGCATCCTCCTGGTCGCGCTCCTCATTGCCGGCGTGCTCATACCGGCAGCGCTGATCCTCACCCAACAGCCCGCCTCTGCCGCCAACATGACCCTCACCGTCCTCGGTGGCACGGCCGAGATTGCGCGAGGTGCCGGCGGCTTTGCCCGCGCAGCGGATGGCCAGGTCTTGAACGCCGGCGATCGCGTGCGTACTGCCGACGCGGGCCACGCGGTCGTGACGTTCCTCGATGGCTCGACGGTTGAGATCGAACCCGCGACGACGATCACGGTCATTCAGGCGACCGCCGCCGCGAGCGGAGCGATCACGATCCAGCTCGAGCAGTCGATCGGCCGCACGTGGTCGAGCGTGGAGCGACTCCTCGACCCTGATTCGAAGTTCGAGCTACGCACCCCGACCGCCACTGCGACGGTGCGTGGCACCGGCTTCGTCACCGACGTGCAGGCCAGCGGCGCAACGACGGTCGCGACCACGGACGGCATCGTCGAGCTAAGCGCGCAAGGCACGACGGTCGTCGTACCGGCGGGCTCGCTCACGACCGTCCAGCCGAACGCGGCCCCTTCCCCACCCGGGCCCGCTCCGCGGGCGCAGAACACCCTGCGCTTCGGGCTGCATTCGCCCGCGCATTTGATCGTTGTCGATGCATTCGGCCGCGCGTGTGGCATCGTGCCGGCCGGCCCGACGCTGGTCCGGCAGATCCCGGGCTGCCTCGCGACGGAGGTGGGCGTCGACCCGCAGCTCGTGGACCTGCCGAACGCTGCGGCGGGCATCTATTCGATCGTCATCGAGACCATCGCACCGGGCGGTGACTTCGTCGCGACCGCGTCCGCGGTCGATGGCGCCGGCACGTTGTCATTCAACTACTGGGTGACCGGAGGCGGCCCGCCCGGGACGAAGTTCGGCTCGACTCTGACAGTCGAAGCAGGACCACGCGGCGCGCTAAGTGCGAGGGGACTCGGCAAGCTGAGTCTTGTCGAGCATGCGCCGACCCACGTGGTGATCGTGCCCGGCTCGCCGCGACCGGCTGCCAGCGGTAGCCCCGACACAAGGCTCTTCGCGTTCCTCCCTCGCTTCGGTTTCACCGCCGGGATCGAGGTGACGCCGCCACCACTCGGTCAGTCGCCCGCACCGAACCCGACATCGAGCGGAGCACCAAGCCCAACGCCGTCACCGACCCCGACCGAGGTCGCCGCGCCCGAGCCGACGCTCGCAGCGAGCGCGCCGCCGGCGCGGACGCTCCCGCCGCCACCTCCACCGACGCCGACGGCCGCACCGACGCCGAGCCCCACACCGCCACAGGCGCTGAGTCCCACGCCGGCGCCGACGCCGTCGGTCCCGACTCTCATCGGTGGCATCGCCGCTCCGGGAAGTCTGTTCAACGTCATCGGTCACGGATGGGCGACGGCACTGATCACGATCAGCTGGGAGGACGGGAGGCCTCTCGTGCAAACGACCGCGGATGCATCCGGTGACTTCGCAGTGGCGGTGACCGTGCCGTTCGATTCGACTCCCGGGACCTCATATCGGTTTACCGCGAGCGACGCGCGGCTTACGGCGACCGGCCAGATCGCGGTCTACCTGCCGTCGATCGCGGTGAGCTGCGGCAGTGTCACCACGGCGGTTTCGGTCACGGGCAGTGGGTGGCCGCGAGCGGCTCGCTACGCGATCCGGTCCACGCTGCTCCCGACTCCACTTTCCGGGACGGTCGGCGGCGACGGTGCGTTCACCGCGTCGTTCACGCCACCGGCCGGGGTGTTGACCGGCGACTACCAGATCACGGCGAATGTTGGATCGCTGCTCGCGGAGCCGCAGACGTGCACGCTTCGTTGAGCGGGGCCGCGCCGACCGGGCCGGAGTAAGCACCCCGGCCCGGTCGGTCGCAACCACTTAGATCAGGCGCACGAGGCGACCAAGCAGGGAGGCGAGGTCGTCGGATACGTCTCGCTGAGACGCGAGGAAGTTGTCGAGAGCATGTAGCTCACCGGCCCTGGCCATGGCGTTCGGTGCGCTGGCAATGGACGTCACCCGGGCGCACAGGGTGCCGGCATGCCTGAGTGACGCGGTGAGACGGCAGATCCCGCGGGTGGTCACCGCGACGGTGAAGCTGGTCGTGGCACTCGTCGAGTTGCCGGCGTTGTCGGCGGCAGTTGCGATGAGCATCACTTCGGTTGTCGGGCTCGTCCCGACGTAGTCAGTCGCCGGACCGGCAGCGACGGTCGGACAGGTTGTCGTGGCGATCCCCGACAGGGCATCGCCTGCTTCGCACGTGATGCCAACTGCCTGATCCACCTCGTAGGTTCCCGCGTTCCCGCTGAACGCGATCGTCGGAGCGGTCCTGTCGATCCGGATCGGACCGAACGTGGCGTGTGCGGTGTTGCCCGCGATGTCTCTCGCGGTGCCTGCGCTTGCTGTCCCGTCGGCGCTGGTGTCGTAGCTGAACAGCTGATCGCTCGTACAGCCAACGACCCCGGACAGCGGATCCGTGCACGTGTAATGGACGGTGACGGGCTGGTTGGTCCAGCTTCCCGCTGGGTATGCGTTGCCGTCGGCTGTCGTGGCGCTTGCAATGATCGTCGGCGCCGTGCGGTCGATCCGGATCGGGCCGTAGGCCACGGTCGCCAGGTTGCCGGCGTTGTCCGTCGCGGTACCGCTGGTGGTGACGGTTCCTTCGTCCGTGAAGGTCTGGTCGCCGGCGCAGGTTGCGAGCCCAGAGGAGGCGATGGTCGGCAGATGTAGGTCCACACAGGTGTAGTGGACAGTCACGGCCTCGGTGGACCAGAGCCCCGGGAAGTACCGGTTTCCAGAGGCCGTGGTCGCGGTCGCCGTGATGAACGGCGAGAACACGTCAATCTTGACCTTGACGCTTCGGGTTGCCGAGAGACCATCGCCATTCGTTGCGGTGCAGCTCGTGACCCTGCCGTCGGTGCCTGTCGTAAATGTGGAGGGCCCGCAACCGCTGGAGGAGGCGACCCCGGTGTCGGGATCGCTCACCGTCCAGCTCACGGTGACGCTTCCGTTGTTCCAGCCACTCTCGTTCGGCGCTGGCGTGACTGCGGGCGTGATCGTCGGAGCCGATAGGTCCGACAGAGCGATCACCGCCACGGCGCTCAGGAAGTACTTCGGAACATAGACCTTGCCCGTTCGCGGGTTCGCTTCGATGCTCCCGCCCGAGAATGTGCCGATATCGACGAAACCGAGCTCGGTGTTGGAGCGGCCATCGATGACCGAGATCTTTCCGAATCCGCCCGTGTACACCCGGTCCCGTGCCGTATCGACCGCGACGTCGCTCCCACCTTCCGCCTCGATCGTCGCGGTGATTTCGAGGGTCGTGGCGTCCATGACCGTCAGGGTCGGATTCGTCGCGACGTAGAGACGGTTCGTCTCCGAGTTGACGGCGACGCCGTAGGGTTGGCCGCCGACCACCGCGGCTGCGACGACCGTGTTCGTGGCCCCATCGATCACGCTCACGCTGCCGGATGAGCCATTGGTGAGGTACACGCGATTTGTTCGCGGGTTGACGGCGATGCCATTGGCGCCGTCCGGCGTATTGAGCGTGGCGATCACGGAGTTCGTCGTGCTATCGATCACGGAGAGGTTGTGGTCGTACAGGTTCGCCACATAGACGCGGTCCGTCTCCGCGTTCACGGCGATCGAGAAGGGGCCCAGGCCCACGCCGATGCTCGCGATCACCGCGTTCGTCGCACCATCGATCACTGACACGGTTCGGATGAGATTGGTGACGTACACGCGATTCGTCCGAGTATTCACGGCGACAGCGGTGGGAACACCGCCCTCAGCGATAGTGGCGATGACGCCGTCGGTGGCAGCGTCGATCACCGTGACGGTGTTGGACCCGCGATTGGCGACGTAGATCCGCCCGGTCTCGGGATTCACCGCGACGCCGGTCGGATTCGTCCCCGCCGGGATGCTGCCCGTGACGGCGTCTGCCGCCTGAGGGGCCAGGTTCGTTAGCGCGAGCACGAGGGTGGCAACGAGCGCGATCGTCCCGTGGATCCCGCGAGGTTCCATGTCTTCCCCTTTCCTAGCCGCCTCAGCGGCTGACGGGAAGGTGGCGGGCGAAGGCCCACCGCGGCATCCGGAAGACTGCATACGCGGTACTTAGGTCGGTGCTTAGGTCGCCGACGAAGGCGCCCACTCCGTAGCGCACGTAATAGAGCCGTCACGGTACCGTTGGCGGGTGACACGACGCGGCTGGGTCCTCTTCGCGGCGATGGGCCTCATCTGGGGGATCCCGTACCTCTTCATCAAGATCGCGGTCAGCGAGCTGACGCCAGCGAGCCTCGTGTTCCTCCGCACGGCGATCGGCGCCGCGCTCCTCCTGCCGATCGCGTTCGCGCGTAAAGACCTCGGCCCTCTGCTTCCCCACTGGAAATGGATCGTCGCGTACACCTTGGTCGAGGTCGCGGCGCCGTGGTTCTTCCTGTCCGATGCGGAGCGACGGATCTCGAGCTCGCTGTCCGGTCTGCTCATCGCGCTGGTGCCCTCGATCGGTGCGATCCTCGCCTGGGCGACCGGAAGTGACGACCGGCTCGATCTGCGCCGGATCGCTGGACTGGGGCTGGGTTTCCTCGGCGTCGCTGCACTCGTCGGCCTCGACGTCGGTGCCGGCGACATCGGCGCGGTGGGCGAGGTCGCGCTCGTGGCCCTTGGCTACGCGCTGGGAGCGCTGATCATCGCGCGGAAGCTGCAGGGTCTCCCGCTCTTCGGCGTCGTGGCGTCCTCGCTCGCGTTGGCGATGCTCGCGTACGCGCCAGTCGGCCTCGCGCAGCTGCCGCGCTCGCTGCCTTCGGCCGACGTGATCGTCGCCGTCGCGGTCCTGGGCGTGATCTGCACCGCCTTCGCCTTCCTCGTCTTCTTCCCGCTGGTGGCGGAAGTCGGCGCCGCGCGCGCGACGGTCATCACTTACGTCAACCCGGCGGTCGCGCTCGCCCTTGGCGTCGTGTTCCTCAAAGAGCCGCTCACGATCGGGATCGTGCTCGGGTTCGTTCTCATCGTGCTCGGTTCGATACTCGCGACGCGGCGGACCACGCCCGCGAGGCCGTCAGTCGCGCTTTCGCGCTCGCCAGACCTCCTCTGACGGCCAGCGCCGGGCCCACTCGGCGGGCACGTACGCATATTCGGCGTGATCTTTCGCATCGTCCGGTGCGTAGAGCTCGACCAGGTCGAGGATCTCGAAGCCACTCGCTCGTAACAGCCGGACCAGGTCGCCGGTGCCCAGGTGGAACTCCACACCCGGATCGTCATCGGTCCACTCGAGCCGGTTCATGCCGCGCTGCGGTCGCTGCAAGGCTTCTTGGACCCTGCCCGTGTCGGGCATGCAGACCATCGAGAGCGTCGAGTTGCGAAGGAAGACGAGCTCTCCCCCACTTCGGAGCAGCCGCGCCGCTTCGGGGATCCACTTGTACGGATCGCACCAGATCGAGGCGCCGTACTCGGAGATGACGAGATCGAATGCCGCGTCGCGCAGCGGAGCGACTTCGGCGTTCGCCTCGATGAGCTCGAGGCCGAGACCGGTCTTGCGGTTCAGCCGCTGCGCCGTCGCGAGTTGTGCCGGCGTGATGTCGACGCCGACGACGCGCCGCGCGCCTCGCCGCTTGAGCCAGGCGCCTACGTAGGCCGTGCCGCACCCGAGCTCGACGACGTCCTTACCGCTCACGTCTGGCAGGACGTGGACGGCGGACTCTGGCGTCTGCCATACACCCCACGCGATCTCCGCCTGCGCCCACGCTTCCTCAGCGCGGTCGTCGGTGTAGCGGGCGTTGGACTTGGTCCATACGTCGCGATTGAGTCGCACGTAGTCCGGGGTCTCGGCACTCATACGCGAGCAACGTAACGCATGCGCGCGCCAGCGCCGCTAGCGTGGGCGCATGAAGATGTGGCTGCGGATCGGGTCCGCCGCCGCGTTCGTCGGCGCCGCGAGCGCACTGGCAGCGGCCGCGGCCGGCGGCATCACCGAACCCATCGTCATCGGGACGATCGTCGCGGTCAGTACCACCGTGATCGCGTACGGGCTGGCGCCCCTCGTCGTCACCGTCGCGATGCGCCAGAGCGCGCTCTCCAGCTGGTGGGCCGTCGCGGCCGCACTCCTTGCCGCGGTGCTGTGGACGGCCGCCGGCGTGCTGTTCGTCGTGCCCGCGCTTCTGCCCACGACGACCACTTCGTCGACACCCTCATCAGCTCCGCCCCGAGCGCGAGCGCGCTCTGGCTCCTCGTCGCGAGCGTCGAGGTGGTGCGTGCCGGCATGCACCGCTGGTCGCTCGTGGTCCTCGCGACCTTCGTCGCGGTCCTCATCATCGGCTCGGTCCTGATCGAGCTCAGCGCTCACGCCTGTCGCCGGCGCCGGTCCGCCCAGTAGCGGCGGCGGTGGAGGCAAATTGCTCGAACTGCGGTGCGCCGCGACGGACCGACGGCCTTGCTTTCTGCAGCGACCGCGGTCTGCCATACCCGACACAGCAGACATGAAACAGCCCACCGGCCGAGGCCGATGGGCTGCTCAGGCTAGACCGCGACCTTTTTTCGTTTCGCGCTCGACGCCTTCGGCGCGCGAACGACCGGCCCATTCCTGCTCGAAGACCGCTTCGCCTCACGAGCGCCGCAGACGGTCTCCAGGATGAGGCGCGTCGTGACGTACGGGTCGGCGTTCGCATTCGGCCGGCGATCCTCGATGTAGCCCTGCTTGTCCTTCGCGACCTGCCACGGAATGCGTACCGACGCGCCGCGGTCGCTCACACCGTAGCGGAACTCCTTGTATGAGCATGTCTCGTGAAGCCCGGTGAGGCGCTCCTCGATCCCGAAGCCGTAGTTCGCGATATGGAGGTCGTGCCGCGTGCCGAGCGCCTCGGCTGCGGCGATGCAGGCGTCGTAGTCCCGGCGCATCTCGTTCGTCGAGAAGTTCGTGTGCGCGCCGGCACCGTTCCAGTCGCCACGGACCGGTTTGGGATAGAGCGTCGCGCTGATGCCGAACGGCTCGCCGACGCGGTACAGCAGCCAGCGCGCAAGCCACAGCTGATCGCCGATCTGGGGAGCGTTGAGTGGACCGACCTGGAACTCCCACTGACCCGGCATGACCTCGGCGTTGATACCGGAGATCTTGAGCCCGGCCCTCAGGCAGGCGTCAAGGTGGGCTTCGACGACCTCGCGGCCGAAGACCTCATCCGCGCCGACGCCGCAGTAGTAGCCGCCCTGCGGTGCCGGGAAGCCGCTGTCGGGAAAGCCGAGCGGGCGCATACCACGGAAGAGCGTGTATTCCTGCTCGATCCCGAACCAGGTATCAAAGGTCGCGTAGCGCCCGGCCATATCGGCGTTCGCGCGTCGCATGTTCGACGGATGCGGCTGCCCGCTCACGAGCATGACCTCGCAGAGCACGAGCAGATCGTCCCCGCCCCGGATCGGATCCGGGCACGTGAATACGGGCTGAAGCACGCAGTCCGATCGGTCGCCCGTCGCCTGTTGCGTGCTCGATCCGTCGAAGCCCCAGATGGGCGGCTTGTCGCCCTTCGGCACGATCTTCGTCTTCGAACGCAGCTTCTGCGTCGGCTGAGTGCCGTCGATCCAGATGTACTCGGCCCGATAGACGCCCATGTGGATTCCCTTCTCGCGTTCTTGGGAAGCGGAGGCTGACCGACCGACTGTACCGAATCCCCCGCGCGGGTGATGACCCAGAGCCTAACCCACCCGGACTCCTTCATCGGACATCGCGGGTACATAGTTATGACATGCGTGAGTCGATCGTCCAGCACGCCGGGTACCGCATCCGCGTCAAGTCCTGCGGTCCTTCGGACGGGCCGCACGCCGTTCTCCTACCCGGCATGGGCGCGACAGCCGTCGCGCTGGCACCACAGGCACGCGCGTTCCGCGCGCTCGGCTACACCACACACATCGTCGAGCTGCCTGGCTTCGGCCTCGCGCCCGCGCTGCGGAAGGCCGACGCGCGCTTCTCGCAGCTCGCGGATCTCGTGCTACATGTTGTTGGCGAGCTGGGGGTCCAGCGCGCCGTGTTTCTCGGACACTCGCTCGGCGGTGGAATAGCCCTTCAGATCGCGCTCCGGCGGCCCGCGGCCGTTGCGGGTCTCGTGCTGGTCGCGCCAGCCGGCCTCGGACGCTCGATGCTCTGGGCATACAAGCTGTACTGCGTCCCGCTCATCGGCCGCGCGCTGCTCCGTCCCTACGAACACGGCACCGGCGCGATGCTTCGGCGCTTCCTCATCGGCAGGGCGCGGCGGAACGACGAACATTTCATCCGGCAGCTGCTGCGTCGCGACCGCAGGTCTCCGGCAACGACACGCTCGATCCGCGCGATCGTCTGGGCGAATCAGCCGCCGCGCTGGCGGCGCCTTCTGCTCCTGCCGTTCCCCGGTGGCGAGCAGCTCGGCTACACGCTGCGTGGCCACGTCGCCGCTCTGCGTGACATCCCGACGCTGGTGCTGTGGGGAACCGACGACCGCGTCTTCTCAGCGCGCGACGCCGCGCTCTTCCGGCGTGCGAACCCGACCGCCGAGGTGCACGTCGCACGCGGGATCGGGCACATGCTTCCGCTCGAAGCGCCCGCCTGGGCGAACGAGCACATCGCGTGGTTCGACGCCTTCCAGCTTCGGCGTGGAGAGGTCCCCGCGGCCTAGATAGCGCCTGACGCCTTCCGGCGACGCCCGCGTTCGATCCACGCTGCCGTCGGTGCCAACCCGAGTTCCCGCCGCTGCGCTGCGGGCAGGTACTTCGCTCCCTCGCTCAGCGTGAGCCCGGACACCTTGCCCAGGTTCTCGCGCAGGAACACGAACGTTAGGTCCGGTCGCTTCTTGCTCACCTCGCGCAGGATCCACCCGATCGCCTTGCGAATGAAGAACTCGCGCTCGCTGAGCATCGGTGCGGCGAGGCGCGCGAAGAGCGGGAAGTCGCCCGCCTCATGACTCAGCGTCCGGAGCTGCGCGAGAAGCGCTGTCCGGCGCACCCAGAAGTTCTCGTCGCGTGCCCACGCGGGCAAGCGGCGCAGCGCTGTGCGCGACTCGCCGACCACGCCGCCGATGACATCGGCGGCGAGCCAGTCGACGTGCGCCCAGGTCTTTGAGCGACGCACGAGGCCGACGAGCCAGGTGAGGTCGCGCTCCGTGAGCAGCTCCGAGTACTTCGAGAGCAGTGCGACGCCCGCGGAACGAAGCTCGAATACATCCGTCGTCCAAAGGTCGTCGACGATCCCGCGCAGCTGCGCGCGACTAAGGTCGGGGTGCTCGCGCGCGAAGTCGTTCGCCGCGCGCCGGATCTCCGGCATGGTCGTGCCGTAGAAGCGGAGGTCGCTCTTGAGATACGCCTTTGTGCCGACGGCGCGCTCGGCCGAGCCGGCCGCTCGGTAGCGCTGTTCGAAGAAGCGCCGCGCTGCTTTGGGCGTCGCCGCCGTCACCGGCCGACCTCGTCGAGCCAGCGTGCGATCGCCTCCTCGTTGATGCCCGCGACGTCGAGCTCAGCGTCACCGACGACCAAGACCGGTACACGCACGACGTAGCGATCGAGGAGGCCAACGTCGCGCGTCACGTCCACTCGCTCGATGTCCAGCGGCGTGCGGCGGCTGAGGCGGCGTAGTGTGCCAAGCGTCTCGTCACAGAGTCCGCACTCGGGCCGCTCCATCAGTCGAATGCGGATCACCAGTTCGCGGGAAGGCCGGCGACGTTCGCGGGAAGACGCCCACCAGGCGGATGGATCACATAGACCGTACCGAATGAGTTCAGCCATACCCGCTCGAAGTCGGCACGCGGATAGACCTTCCGCGCCTGCGCGTTGGCGCGGACGGCGGGATCGTTCGTGATCACGTCCCCGTTCGCCGCGAACCCGCGGATCACAAGCAGGTGGCCGTTCGTGCTCGTGAACAGGAAACCGGGCAGCTCGCCGTTGATCGACGCGATGAGTGGGATGCCGGCCTGGATGAAGAGTTCGGCCTCACGCAGGTCGCGCAAGCGTGTGATGAATCCCTCGAGACCGTATGACGCGGCGTATGCGGTGTTGAACGGCCAGTTACCCGCGCCTTTGTAGCTCCAGTCGTAGGTGAATCGTGCGGCGTGATCGACCTGCCCATCTGCGTGCGCACCAGGGAACGCCGCGAGATCCGCGGCGCTCGGCCCGGCCTTCCAGAAGCCGAGGACCATCGCGGTGGAAGTCGGGCTGCACCACGCTTCTCCGCCGCCGTCGTACTCCGGGTAATGGCCGGTGTGCGTCTCCTGCGAGAGCGTCGGCACGTCAAGCTCGCGCGCCTGCCCGCCGAACGGGCTCGGGAGGATGACATGATCGCCCGCCTGCGAGATGACCGCGGCCAGAAGGGTGACCGCGGGCGTCGCGCTTACGCCCACTGCCCGATGAAGCGTGACCCGCAGCTCGAACGCGGTCAGCCCGGGCCCGCCGGCCGTCGCCTCGAACGTGTCGACATTGACCTTGCCGTCGCGATCGTCCTGGCCCTTCAGCGTGGTGCGGTGGATCGTGTCGTCGTCCGACGACCAGATCGCGAGCGTGTACCACTTCGTCATGCGCGATGGGCCGCTGGCGCGCATGTGCACCTCGATCCAGGTGCCTGACGGCGTGGTCGCGTTCCAGGAGGCGACGAGCTGGTTGAAGCCCTGGTCGAAGCTGAACGGCGAGCGCACCGGGGCCGACGTCCACGTGCCGCGCTCGTCGGCGATCGTGCGCCCGTAGGGATCCGCGTAGCTGCCCTTCGATGGCGAGGCGCCGAGCTCGATCCGCGACTCCCTGGTGACGGTGCCGTCGTGCGAGCCGGCGTCGAACGCCAGACGCGTGAAGCTCCGGGGCGTCACGTCGACCTTCGTCGTGGCTGTCGGGCTGCCGGCGGCCGACGGCGAGGCGCTGGACGGCGCGCCGACCGCCGCGGTCGGTGACGCCGACGTTGACGGGCGGATGGTCGCCGACGGCGGGCCGCCCGAACACGCCGCAAGGAGCAGCGCGCCGAGCGCCAGCCCGCGCGTCATTGCAATCTGCGTACTCCTCATCGCGGTGACCGGACTGCGCCTAAAGTCTGACACGTGAGCCGCTTCGCTCGCCCGGACCTCATTTGGTCCACCGAGGAGACAGCCGCGAAGCTTCGCGATCCGCATGTCCGCGTCGTCGACTGCCGCTTCTCCTTCGAGGCCGACGCGAGCAAGGACTATCTGAACGGACATCTGCCAGGCGCGGTCCACTGCGATTGGTCGCGCGACCTCTCCGCTCCCCCACCCGCGTCCGGCCATCCGCGCTGGATGCTCCTGGGGCCGGAGGCCTTCGCGGAGTCGATGGGCGGTCTGGGCATCGGCAACGACACGATGGTCGTCGGCTATGACGCCGAGGGCGGGCACCACGCGGCGCGGCTGTGGCTCGCGCTGCGGCGATACGGCCACGACAGGTTCGCGGTGATGGAGGGCGGCATCCAGAAGTGGATCGCTGAGGGTCGGCCGCTCGAAAAGGGCGAAGTGAAGGTCGCGCCGGCGCGGTTCACCCCACATCCGCGCGACGGCGTGATCGCGACCAAGGAAGAAGTGCACGACGCCGTGAAGACCGGTCAGCCGTGGCTTCTCGACGTTCGGCGTGACAGCGAATTCACCGGCGAGGAGAAGCGCTCCGCGCGCGGCGGTCACATCCCCGGCGCCGTGAACATCCTGTGGAAGGACGCACTACGCGACGACTGGATGCTGAGGGACGCGGACGAGCTCGAGGACATGTACTCGGACGCCGGCTTCGGCGCCGAGACGTCGGCTGTGACGTACTGCCAGGCCGGCGTGCGCGCGGCGTTCACGCACCTCGTGCTCACGGCGCTCGGTCACGACGACGTCCGCACCTACGACGGCAGCTGGGAGGAATGGGGCAACGACCCCAGCCTCCCGATCATCGTCGGTCGGAGCTGACCACCCGGGTCTGACGCGACGTCAGCTCGGCCGCGAGGTCCGCCGG
>DATDEH010000046.1 GCA_036523395.1 Candidatus Limnocylindria bacterium
GATGATCGTGTACGCGATGCCCGACTCGCGCACGGCCCGCTCGGCGCGCCACTTGGCGCGAAACCACGAGCGCGGCGAGTCGGAAGCGGCGCCGGCGCCCGAGATGTAGACGATCCGGCGCACGCCGGCAGCGGCTGCCGCGGCGACGAGCCGCTCGGTCCCCGCAGCGTCGACCGCCTCGAAGGTGTGTCCCAGGCGCGGCGACTCCATCGGGGAATTGGGGAACGCGAGGCTGATCACGAGCGCGTCGACCCCATCGAGCGCGCGCTCGAGGGAGCGAGGGTCGGCCACGTCGGCCCTCCGCGTCTCGACACCGTCGGGCTGCTCGGCAGCGGCGCGATCGGGACGGTGCGACAGGACGATGACCCTCTCGCCCCGCATGTGGAGCTCGCGCGCGATCGCACCGCCAACGAAACCGGAGCCTCCGACGACCGCGATGCGGAGCGGTGCGTCCTGTGCCCGGACCAGCGGGAGGAGACGCTCAATGGCTCGACGCCGGTGTTCGAAGATCGCGGCGAGCCGGCGCCGGACCACGAGTGCGTTCACGAGATCGCCGAGCGGTCCGAAGGGCAGCTCGTACGTGACCGAGTCGGTGATGCGCGTCCCGATCACGTCGCCGATGCGCGCCGCGTCGAACGTGTGGGTGTGCTCCCACCGCGCGTATGGTCCACGCACCTGCACGTCCACAAAAGCGTCTGGCGCGTCGTAACGCGTGATCTCACTGACCCACGTCGTGGGGATGGCGAGCAGCGTACGGAGGCGATACGCCACACGCAGGCCTGCGCGCATGACACGGTCCGGGCTGGTGAGCTCGAAGCGCATATCGGCCGGCGTGATGCGCCCCAGGTTTTCGGGTCGAGAGAAGAATGCGAAGACCTCGGCTTTGGAGCTCGGGACGAACTGCTCAGCCGAGAGTTGATGCACGCTCATCGCGGGCTCCCCGTTCGCATCGCCGCCTTCGTTCGCGAGCCGCTCAGCTGCGGACACTGACAGGGCTTCGCGGCCAAGCGCGCGGACTGCGCGTCGAGCGACAGAAGCCGCGCACGCTGGATCCGCGATCCGCGCCAGGCTCGCATCGGGCTGGCGTGACGGTAGCCACGCCGGCGCATCTCGTCCACGACACGCTGGTGCCGGGTCGCCAGCGCCGGAAGCTTCCCCACCCAGCGCTTCGTCTCCGGATGCTCCCGGTAGCCGGCGCTGCCGCGAGCGATCACCGCGAACACCGCGTGGCCCTCGCGATGCTCGCCCAGCAGATGAGAGCGACACAGCGTTTGCGGCGCCACATCCCAGATACGCATTTCCCTCGGTGCCCTCCCTCATTTCCCCGCTGTCGAGACTCTGTAGAGAGTCTTGCAGAGGCCCACCCGACTTGTCAAGAGTCTGTATAAGATGTCTACTCACGACGTGAATGAGCCAGGGCCAGCACTTCTGCGCATCGGCGAGCTGAGCCGGCGCAGCGGCGTGAGCGTCGAGCTCCTCCGCGCCTGGGAGGCACGCTACCGGCTGTTGCGACCGCGGCGCACCTCGGGACACTTCCGCCTGTACTCCGACCTCGACGCGGCGCGCATCCGCCGCATGCGGTCGCTCCTCGAGTCCGGGTTGTCGGCGGCTCAGGCGGCGCGCGCGGTCCTCCAGGAGGAGGCCGCCGGCGCGCACGCGACTACGGTCCCCGTCGGTCTGGTGGAGGAGCTCGACCGGGTCCTCTTGGCATTCGACGAGCCGGGTTCCCATGCGACGCTGGACCGACTCTTCTCCAGCGTCGTCCTGGAGACGGCGCTCGTCGAGGCGATCCTGCCAGAGCTCCGCTCGATCGGCGATCGCTGGGCCGCCGGAACGGTCACGGTGGCGCAGGAGCACTTCGCCTCGACGCTCATCCGCGGCCGGCTGCTGGGGCTCGCGCGGGGGTGGGACGAAGGACGCGGCCGTCGGGTCGTGCTCGCCTGCGTGCCGGGGGAACTCCATGACATCGGACTCGTCTGTTTCGGACTCGTGCTGCGCCGAAAGGGATGGCGGATCCTCTATCTCGGCCAGGACACGCCGATCGAGACCGCCGCCTCGGCGCTCAAACGCTCGCGCGCCGGCGTGTTCGTCGCCCTGTCGACAGACCGGCGGCGCTTCACCGCCGTCGCCGACGAGCTCGCCGACCTCGCCCATCGCGTGACGCTCGCCATCGGCGGAGCAGGCGCGACCGATGAGCACGCGCGGCGGATGCGCGCCACGCTCCTGGGTCCCGACCTGATCACCGGTGCGACGCAGCTCACCACCAAAGCACGCTGATCGACGACGCTCTAGACAGCCGAACGCCGGGCGATGCACGCATCGCCCGGCGTCGTCGGGCTAGACCGAAGGCGGGCCTGCCCTAGAGCTTGGGGAGGAGGACGGTGTCGATGACGTGGATGACGCCATTCGAGGCGAGCACGTCGGTCTTGATGACCTTGGCGTTGTTGACCATCACCACCCCACCCTGGGTGGCGATGGTGATCGGCTGATCGGCAACGGTCTGGGCCGCTCCTGCCTTGACGTCAGCGGCGAGCACGCGGCCGGCGATGACGTGATAGGTGAGTACGGCCTTGAGCTTCGCGGGATCGCCCGCGATGGCGTCGAGGGTCGCCTTGTCGATCTTGGAAAAGGCCTCGTCCGTCGGTGCGAAGACCGTGAATGGGCCGGCGCCCTTGAGCGTGTTGATAAGACCCGCGGAGGTGAGCAGCTTGGCGAGGGTCGTGAATCCGCCGGCGGCGACCGCCGTGTCGACGATGTCCTTCTGAGACAGTGACGCGGGGATGAGGACGCTGTCGATCACGTGGATGACGCCGTTCGAGGCCAGCACGTCGGTCTTGATGAGCTTCGCGTTGTCGATCATGACCGAGGTCCCGTTGATCGAGACGGTGAACGGTGAGCCGGCGACCGTCTGAACCAGGCCGGACTTCACGTCAGCGGCGAGCACCTTGCCCGACACGACGTGATATGTGAGCACGGCCTTCAGTTTCGCCGGGTCCATGGCGAGCGAGTCGAGGGTTGCCTTGTCCAGCTTGGCGAACGCGTCGTCCGTCGGCGCGAACACGGTGAACGGCCCAGTGCCCTTGAGCGTTGCGACCAGGCCAGCCGAGCCGAGGAGCTTCGCGAGCGTCGTGAACGACCCGTTTGCGACGGCCGTGTCCACGATGTCCATCTGGGCACGGGCGGTCGCCGTCGGCGCCGCGGGACTCGCGGTCGTCGTGCTTGCCGCGGGGGTGGTCGAGCAGCCCACGAGCAGGGCTGCCGTGATGCCGAGCGATACGAGGAGTGAGATGCGACGATCCATGCAGGTGTGTCCTTTCGGTCATCTTCGATGACGAGGTTCTTACTGCCGACTGTATAGATATCGTCTAGAGATTGTCAATAGTCTGTACGAGTAGAGCCAAAAAAAGGCTCTCTCCAGGTCGAGAGGGATCATCGGCGGACAGCAGGGGATGAGCAGCTTCAAGCGGGCGATCTGACGGGGTCCCAGGCGCGGTCGGGCTCGTTGGCCTGACGCGATGGTGTCAGCGACGGTCGGTCTGTCTTGTCTAGATCCGCCCTGAGGCTGGCCCGGCCGTCGCGGCCCCATCGGCGGCGATGGCCGCCCTTGCCGGTTCGGCCACGGGAATGAGGAACGACATGAAAAGACCGAGCATCACGAACGCGAACGCGACCTCTCCCGCCCCGCGGGCAGCCGCGACGAACGCGTCCTCGACGGCCGGCACGATAGCGAAGCCGCGCGGATCCTCGCGGAGAGCGACGAGGGCCTGGCCGGCTGATGCGTCGAGGGCCTGGACGATGGCGTCGCGCGCCGGCGCGGGGACGCTCCCTGTGACGGCGAGCCGTTCGCGGGTGCCGTCCGCCAGACCGCTGAACAGGACGGTGCCGAGGATCGCGATGCCCAGCGCCGATCCGAGCTGGCGCATCGTCGAGTTGGTCCCCGAGGCGAGGCCGGAGCGGGCCTGCGGGATATCAGACAGGACGATGTTGGTCAGCTGAGCCGTCGCGAAACCGACACCCACGCCGTACACGAAGAGCGGCGCGGCGAGGGTCAGTCCGGCAACGGAGGGCGAGATCAGCAGTGTCGTGGCGAGGATGCCGACCGCTTCGAGGGCCATGCCGATGCTGACGACACGGCGCGGGCCGAACCGCGCGGTGAGCACGCTCGCCGCGCCGGCCGAGGCGAATGAGCCCAGCGCGAGCGCGAGGAAGGTCAGGCCCGTCTCGAACGCGGAGTAGCCGACGACCGCCTGTAAGAAGAGCGGGAGGACGAAGAGCAGACCGAATTCTCCCAGCGACACGATCGTGCCAGCGAGGTTGCCGAAGCGGAACGCCGGGTAGCGCCACAGGTCGAAGTCGAAGAGGAAGAAGCGACCGGCGCGCTGGCGCCGGAGCTCGACCCACGCGAACGCGACCACGGCAAGCAGCCCGCCGACGATCGCGACCGGGATGATCGAGATCTCGGTCGAGGGCCAGGTCCAACCGAACGCTGCGAAGGGCTTCGTTGGAGCGAGCCAGCCGTAGAGGCGTCCTTCAACGAGCCCGAACACGAAGGACGAAAGCCCGAGCGTGACGAGCACGAAGCCGAGCGGATCCCACCCGCGCCGAGCGTTCTCATCGCGCGACTCCTTCACATAGAGGAGCGTGCCGGCGATCGCGACGAGCGCGATCGGCAGATTGACGTAGAAGGCCCAGCGCCAGGAGAGGTTCGTCGTGAGCCAGCCTCCGAGGAGCGGACCCACTGCGGCCACTCCTCCGATCGTCGCGCCCCAGATGCCGAACGCCAGAGCTCGGTCACGGCCGCGGAAGGTCGTGTTGATGATCGACTGCGTCGCCGGCAGGATCGCGGCGCCGGCCAGACCCTGGCCGAGGCGAGCCGCGATCAGCAGCTCCCCCGTCGGCGCCACACCTGCGGCGACGGATGCAAGGGCGAAAAGCGCAGTGCCCGCCAGGTACGTGACGCGGCGGCCGATGAGATCACCGGCGCGGCCGAGGGTGACCAAGAAGGCGGCGAAGACCAACGCGTAAGTGGTGTTCACCCACTCCGCCTGCGTGCTGTCCAACCCCAGGTCCTTCACGAGCGACGGTACGGCGACGTTCACGATCGTGGCGTCGACGATGATCATGGCGACCCCGAGGCTGAGCGCGGATAGGCCGAGCCAGCGCGAGCGTCCCTCTTGTGCCTGTGCGTAGGTCACTTCGGCTCCTTTGGAAGTTCGGCGCGGCCGGCCGGCTGCCGGCCGCGCCGTGGTCGGAAGGGGCTAGGCGAGCGCGGTACGGGCGCTGCGCACGGTGACGAGCCGGACCGCTTCGAAGACCGCCGCGGCGCCGACCATGCCATAGATGACACGAGTGATCGCGTTCGTGTTGCCGAAGGTGAGGCCAACGAGTGCGGCGACGAGATCGAAGTTGGCGATGGCTACGAGGCCCCAGTTGAGTCCGCCGACGATGAGCAGGATCGACGCGAGGATCTGAGCTGCGCGCATGACATTCCTCCGGTGCCAGGTCTCTTGTAGAGACTCTGTATAGATTATGTGCCGAAGGTAGCTCAGCCACGGAGGCTTGTCAAGAGTCTGTATAAGGTGTCTACTTCGCGAGATGGATGCGGCGCTTTTTCGCATCGGCGAGGTAAGCTGACGCACCGGCGTGAGCGTCGAGCTCCTTCGCGCCTGAGAGGCGCGCTACCGGCTCCTCCGACCCAAGCGCACCGATGTGGCGGTGATCGATCCGTTCACCGCCCCGTTTAACGGTGACCTGGCGGCCGAAGACCACCAGATCCCCGTCGACGGTCCCATCCACCGTGGCGGTACGAGCGAAGATGTACAGGTCACCGCGCACGGTTTCGCCGTAAGCAACACCACAGCGTCGCCGGTGCGCACCTTTCCCCCGAGGTAGTCGGTGCCCTGCGCGAGCGCGGCTCCCCCGAGAACCACGATGGCCACCACCAGTGTGACAATCATCTCGAGGAACAGTTTCCTCCGCGCATCAAGCCGGCGGCGATTCACAGAAGTCGTTCCTTCAACCGGGTCGCGACCGACCCAAGCACGCAACGTCTTACAAGGCTAAGCGGCTCAGAACGCCCGCGCCACGAGCGACTCGCGTGCCGAGCTCGATCCGCACGTCGGGCGCCGCGGCGATCGAGTTGTGCACCGTGCAGTGCTGGGCGACGGCAAGGAGCGGCGCGCGCAGCGCGTCGGGTAGCTCACCTCCGAGCTCGATGGTGATCTCGACCACATCGACGCGCGAAGGATGCTGCGCCATCGAGAAGTCGGCAGCGACGGAGAGCCCGTCCGCGGACAGGCCGTGGCGCTCGAGGAACCGCTCGACGTAGTACGCAGCGCAGCCCGCCAGGCTCGCGACGAACGACTCGGTCGGCGTTGGCCCCGCGTCGGTTCCGCCGGCCTCGATCGGCTGGTCGTACGTGACACGGTGCCCGCGGACATCCGCGGTGAAGCGCACGCCTGCTTCGCGCACGACCAAGATCCGTCCCATGCTCTAGATGAAGAGGGTCGTCGCGCCATCGGCGGCGGCGAGCGCGGTCGCGGCGCCGGCGGGCTCCTCGATGCCCTCGATGAGGTCGTCCTTCGTGAGACCCATCAGGTCCATGGTCATCTGGCAGGGCACGAGCCGGACGCCCATGTCGCGTGCTGTCTCGAGGAGCTCCTGCGGACTCGCGACGTTGTACTGCTTGGCGAGCGTCCGCATCATCGCCGAGCCCATGCCTGCGAAGTTCAGCTTCGACAGCTTCATGTGCGCGGTCCCGCCCTTGTTCATGACCGAGAGCATCTTCTGCATCCACTTCTTGCCGGTGATGCCGCGGTCGTTGCGCACGAGTGGGAAGAGTCCCCAGAAGGTGAAGAACACCGTTACGGGCTTTCCGAGCGCGGCCGCACTGTTCGCGAGGATGAGCGTCGGCCACACGCGGTCGAGGTCGCCGCTCCAGGCGAAGATGACGAGGCCACCCGTCTCTTTCGCCGTCGTTTCGTCGGGCGCGGGGAGCGGAAGCGCGGTCGGTCGATCGAGCGTGAGCGTCATGGGGTCACCCCTTTCTTCATGAGCACGAAGCGCAAGACGCCAGCGTCGCTCGTCGCTTCGACGAGCGGGTTACCGGTGGCCTTCGCCCACGCGGCGAAGTCCTTCGTGGCGCCCGGATCGGTGGCGAGTACCTCGATGACGTCGCCGGCACCGAGGAGCTTCATCGCCTGCGCCGTCTTCACGATCGGCAGCGGACACGCAAGGCCTTTGCAGTCGAGTGTCTTCGCGATCACGAGCGTCACGTGCGCCTCCTCATCCGATCCGTCCCTGCGGAACGGTCACCCAGTACGCGCGGTTGAAGACCCATTTCGCCCAGTGCCAGAGGCGCGAGGGCTTCGGTGGGGCAGGCGGATGCGTGTAGTCGAAGCGCAAGGATGTCGCCCGCCCTCCACCAGTCTCGAGGAAGCACATCACGCGGCCGCCGTACGCGACCCTCGGAGCGGTGCCTCGGACGAACGACGCGATGCGGCTCGCGACGATCGGCGCCTCGAAGTGCGCGGTCGAGCCACTCTTCGAGATGGGCAAGTCGGTCGCGTCGCCGATGGCGAAGATGCGCTGGTATTCCTTGTGCGCGAGTGTGCTTCGGTCGGTCGGCATCCAGCCGCCGGCGTCGCCGAGCCCGGAGTCGATCACCACGGCCGAGCCCTTGTGCGGCGGGACGAGCACGAGGAGGTCGTACTCGGCGGTCTCGCCCTCGATCGAGGACACCGTGCGCTTTTCCGCGTCGACCGATTCGACGTTGAAGAACGTGCCGAGCCCGATGCCGCGCTGGTCGAAGATCGGTTGCACGAGCTTCGATGCGGATTCGATGGTGAACGCGCGGTTCAGTGGCGAGAGCAGCGTGACCGAGCTCTTCTCGCGGATGCCACGCTTTCGCAGGTACTCCTCGGTCATCAGGACGAATTCGACCGGCGCCGGCGGGCACTTGTACGGGATGCCGGCGACGCCGAGGACGATGCGCCCGCCCTTGAAGCGACGCAGCTCTTCACGGAGGCGCAGCGCGCCCTCGACCGAGTAGAAGTCGTGCGTGTCGCCATAGCCGGGAACTGCCGAGCGGTCCAGCCGTGAGCCCGTCGCGACGACAAGGTAATCGAATGCGAGCGAGCCGCTCCGCGCGAGCGTCACGGTCTGCGCGACCGGGTCGATCCTCGTCGCCTGATCGACGACGAGCGCGACCTCCTTGCGCAGCAGCGTGCGCTCGTCGCGCGCGAGCCAGAGCGCGTTCGCCTGGTCGAGCGCGACGTAGAGGAAGCCGGGCTGATAGATGTGCATGCCCGTGCCATCGACGACGGTGACTGCGGCCTCGCGGCCGAGCTCCTTCGCGATGAGGTTCGCCACGAGCGTCCCGCCGACACCGCCGCCGAGCACGACGACCCGGGCGGGCATCAGCGCGCCTTCCGTACGATGAAGCGCGCGAAGCCAGGCTCCTCGAGGACGCCGACGATCTCGTGCTTCGCCTTCGCGACCCACGCCGGGATGTCGGTACGCGAGCCAGCGTCGCTCGAGATGACCTCGAACGTGTCGCCGATCTGCCCCTGGCGGATCGCGCCGATGAGCGCGAGGAGCGGCCCGGGGCAGGCCATGCCGCGCGCGTCGATCGACTTCGTCAGCTGCGTTTCGGTGAGCGTCATCGCGATCTCCTTTAGATGAACGTGATCGGGCCCTGCGCGTCAGCCATGAACGCGGCGACGCCCTCGATGTCGTCGACGATCGGATCCAGGTCCTTCTGTGCGAGGCCGAACATCTCCGTCGACAGCGCGCAGGCGTGGATGCGGACGTCGCCGAGTTCCTTCGCCTGGCGGAGCAGGTCGGACCAGTGCGCGCCCGGGTGCGCCACCACGACGGACCTCTGCGCGGCTGTCGCCTCGGGCGAGAGACCGTGGTCCTTCGCGATCCGGTCGGACCGGAACGCGTCGACGGCGTAGTACTGGAGGAAGAGGTTGACCGGGCGACCCATCGCCGCCGCTCCGACCGCGAGGACCGCGGCCGCGCTGAGCTTGTCATCGGTGCCTGAAAAGAGGACGAGTGAGAGCGGGGTTTCGAGCCGTTCTTCCATCGTCTTCGCCTCCGTCGACAACTCTCGCCGGAAGGTCCCGCCGGAGCGAGAGTCAAGCGGCCCGAAGCACTCGGGACCTTCGACTCTGTAATCACGCAGTCACATATCCGACGGTCGTGTCATGAGCTTGACTGACGGTCTCATCGAGGGCGCCGCGCGGCGATTCGCGCTGCTCGGTGATCCGACCCGCCTGCGCATCCTCCACGTGCTCATGGTGGAGGGCGAGATGGCGGTCGGAGTGCTCGCAAAGGCCGCCGGAACGTCACGCTTCAACGCATCGGCGCACCTCACGCGGCTGCTCGAGTCCGGGTTTGTCGCGCGCCGCCGTGAAGGCACCGCGATCTACTACCGCGTCGACGACAAGAACCTGCCGCGCGTCTGCGAGTGGATGTGCGACTCTCTGCGGACGCGTGCGCGGACGCTGGCCCGCGCAGCGGAGCGCACGGCGACGTCCGGGTTGCCGCGGCTGGCGTTGAAGAAGAGATAGGCCGTCGCCGACCATCTCGAGGATGTGCCGCCGCTCGTGTCCACGGAACCGCATCCAGGCGGCCATCGGCAACGACAAAGTCAGGGTGACCACGAACGCGGAGAGCTCGGGCCCCGGCGCACATGACCACACACATCTCGAGGGCGATCGGCATATGAACGAGCCGGTCGACCGTCGCGAGCCAGAGAGAAAGGAGACGAGATCCTAGAGCTCGCGCTCCGTTCGCCTGAGCAGCAGAGCGTTGGTCACGACCGTGATCGAGCTCGCGCTCATCGCCAGCGCCCCGAACTCCGGACGCAGCAGCAGTCCGAGCGTTGGATATAGCGCGCCGGCGGCGACCGGGATGGCGATGAGGTTGTAGATCGCGGCCCAGAAGAGGTTCTGCTTCATCTTGCGCACGGTCGCCTTCGACAGCGTGATCGCGCCGAGTACGTCTCGTGGATCCGAGCGCATGAGCACGATGTCGCCGGTCTCGACGGCCACATCCGTCCCCGCGCCGATCGCGATCCCCAGGTCAGCTTGGGCGAGCGCGGGCGCATCGTTGATGCCGTCGCCGACCATCGCCACGAACTTTCCCTCCGACTGCAGCCGCTTGACCTCGTCCGCCTTGTGCTCGGGCAGTACTTCCGCCAGCACCCGCTCGATCCCGATCTCACGCGCGACGGCTTCGCCGGTCTGACGGTTGTCTCCTGTCAGCATCGCCACCTCGATGCCAAGAGCGCGCAGGCCCGAGACCGCCGCCTTCGCGCTCGCTCGCGGGGTGTCCTGGACGGCGGCAACTCCCGCCAGCCGCCCGTCGATCGCGACGACGGTGAGCGTTTTGCCCTCATGCAAGAGCTCATCGATCTTCGGAGCGATCGGGTCGAGCGATATCCCGCGGTCCGCCATGAGCCGTTGGGTGCCGACCAGCACCTCGCGGCCCTCCACACGGGCTCGGACGCCGCGTCCGGCGAGCGCTTCGAAGTCCTCGATGCGTTCCGGCACGGCGATACCCCGGCGCTGCGCTTCGTCGAGCAGCGCCTTGGACAGCGGGTGGCCGGAGCGGACCTCGGCTCCGGCTTCAAGACGCAGCAACTCGTTCTCGTCGAGTGGCGGAAGCGCGACGAGATCGGTGACGTGCGGCTTGCCTTCGGTGAGGGTTCCGGTCTTGTCGAAGATGACGACCTGGATCTTCGACGCGAGCTCGAGACTCGTTGCCTCTTTGAACAGGATCCCGTGCTTCGCGCCGATGTCGGTCCCGACCATGATCGCGGTCGGCGTCGCCAGGCCCAGCGCGTCCGGGCAGGCGATGACGATCGCTGTGACGGCGAGGGTGAGCGCGAACATCACGGGTTCCTTGGCGATGAACGACCAATAGAGAAAGGTGAGCACACCGGAGGCGACGGCGGCGATGACGAGGTAGTGCGCGGCGCGGTCCGCGAGCCGCTGCGCCGGTGGCTTCGAAGCCTGGGCGCGCTCGACCATCTGCGCGATCCGCGCGAGCGTGGTGTCCGATCCCACCTGTGTGGCACGGAAACGGATCGAGCCGGTCTGGTTGACGGTCCCGGCGATGACCTTCGCCCCCGCCTCCTTCTCGATAGGGATCGACTCGCCCGTCACCATCGACTCGTCGATCGCCGTGTGCCCGTCCAGCACCACGCCGTCGACGGGCAGGCGGTCCCCGGGCTGCAGCACGATCACATCACCGACACGGACCTCGGAGACCGGGACACGCACGATCTTGCCGCTGCGCTCGACGTTCGCCTCGCCCGGCGCGAGCTCGAGCAGCTTGCGCACCGCATCGGACGAACCGCGCCGGGCCTTCATCTCCATCCAGTGGCCGAAGAGCAGGAAGGTGGCGAGCATCACCGACGCCTCGTAGAACGTGTCGCCACCGGTCGTGAGGGTGAGGCCGACGCTGAAGAGATAGCTCACGAGGATCCCCAGCGAGACGAGCACGCTCATGTTGAGCACACCGGAGCGGATCGATCGCCATGCGCCGGTGTGGAACACGCTCGAAGCCCACAGCGCGACGGGCGTCGAGAAGGCAAAGAGGATCCAGTTCCTGTCGATGGGCGCCGGGAGCTCGCGACCCCCCAGGAGGAGCGTCCCGAGCGAGGAGTACGCGACCACGGGGAGCGACAGCACGAGCGCGACGACGAATCGCCGGCGCATGTCCGCTTCCATTGCGGCGGCCATGCGCGGATCGGACATGTCGTGACCCATCGCCTCGTGGCCGCTGTGCGCCGCGGTCTTGGACGCCGCGTGGTGCATCGCCTCGTGCGAGCTGACCTGCGCCCTCGGCAACGGCACCGGGTTGCGGAAGTTGCAGCCCTCGATCTGCTTTCGCAGCGTCAAGGCGTCGGTCATGCCCGAGTGGATCGTGACGCTGGCGACTCTATGTTCGAGGTCGACATGCGCGCCGACGACGTGCGGAAGATGTTCGATCGCCGCGCTGAGATCGTCCTGACAACACGGGCAGAAGACGTCGTCGAGCGAGACCGCGATCGTCTCGGTCGTCGTACTGGCGTGCTGCGTGGCGTGCCGCATCAGATGTTCGAGGCGCTGATCGCCGTCACGGAGAGCCGGGCTGTTGCGCTTCCGCCGTCTCGCAGATGCCTGCGTCGCTGGGCGCCTGCGCCATCGCCGCGCGCTCGGCGTCGAGCTGCTCGACGACGGCCGGATACGCGTCGTGCATACAGCAACGGCACGCCTTGTACCACTCGCGCATGCCGGCGTCGATCATCGGAAGCTCGTCGGCGTGCGCATGCGTTTGGGAATGTTCGTCACGCGCGCCAGCGGCCAGCCAGGTATCCACCTTCGACTTGTAGGTCTCCGGCGACTTCGCGAACTTCGTCAGGCAACCGTGCCCGCAAAAGGCGTACTCGCGATCCGGCAACTCCAACGTCAGGCCGTGCTCGCGCGCGTCCTCCAGGTCGACCACCATGTCGCACACCGGGTCCAGCAGCTTGGTCATCTCAGGCACCTTCCTTCATCGATCGATGGTCGCGCCACGCAGGCGCAGAGAGTTGGTCACCACGGTCACGGACGAGATCGCCATCGCGCCGGCGGCGAAGATCGGCGACAGCAGCACGCCCAGGAACGGATAGAGGACGCCCGCCGCCAGCGGGATGAGCGCGACGTTGTAGAAGAACGCCCAGAACAGGTTCATGCGGATCGTCCCCACCGTCTTGCGGGAGAGCCGGAGCGCCCGGGCGACGCCGCGGGGATCGGCACCGACGAGGATCATGCCCGCCGACGCGATCGCGACATCCGTGCCGCTGCCGATGGCGATGCCGAGGTCGGCCTGTGCGAGCGCGGGCGCGTCGTTCACGCCGTCGCCCACCATCGCGACCCTGCGACCGGCTTTCTGCAGCTCGGCTACGAGTGCAGCTTTGCCGTCCGGGCGAACCTCAGCGCGGACCTCTTCGATCCCGAGACTGCGGCCGATCGCCTCCGCCGTACGTCGCGTGTCGCCCGAGACGAGGATCGTCCGCAGTCCCATACGCCGCAGCTCACGGATCGCCTCCGCCGCGGCCGCGCGTGGCACGTCGGCGAGTGCGAGGATCGCGAGCGGCTTGCCGTCGATGGTCGCGATGAGCGGCGTCTTGCCCTGCGACTCGTGGTGCGCGAGCAGGCCGTCACCGAGATCGGCGAAGCCATGCGCCACCGCGAATCTCCGGTTGCCGACGTACACCTCGTGGCCATCGACGACGGCGTGCACACCCTGGCCCGGGAACGACTCGAAGCGCGCGGGTTCGCTCATCACAAGCCCCTTCGCGCGCGCCGCCTCGAGCACGGCACCGGCAAGCGGATGCTCAGAGCGCAGCTCGGCGCTCGCGATGAGCCGGAGGGCTTCGTCCTCACCGTAGTCGGAACAGCTCAGGAGGTCCGTGACTTCAGGCCGTCCGACGGTGAGGGTCCCGGTCTTGTCGAAGGCGACGGTGTCGATCCGCTGGGCGGCCTCGAGGGCGATCGCGCTCTTGATGAGGATCCCGCGCGATGCGCCGCGGCCGGTGCCGACCATGATCGCCGTCGGTGTCGCAAGCCCGAGCGCGCATGGGCACGCGATGATGAGAACGGCGATGAACACCGTGAGTGCGTAGGTCAGCTTCGGCTCGGGACCCAGCAATATCCACGCGACGAACGCAAGACCAGCGAGGACGAAGACGATCGGCACGAAGACGGCAGCGATCTGGTCGACCAGGCGCTGGATAGGGGCCTTCGAGGCCTGTGCGTCTTCGACCAGCCGGACGATCTGCGCGAGCGTCGTGTTCTCGCCCACCCGCGTCGCGCGGAGACGCAGCGCGCCGGTGGTATTGAGCGTTCCGCCGGTGACCTCGTCACCGGGATTCTTCTCGACCGGGATCGACTCACCGGTAAGCATCGACTCGTCGACCGCGGACGCCCCGGCGAGGAGCAGACCGTCGGTGGCGATGGTCTCGCCCGGACGGACGAGCACGACATCGCCGATCTTGAGCTGCTCGATCGGCACGTCCTCCTCGAGGCCACCGGGTCGGCGGACCCGCGCGGTCTTGGCGCCGAGCGCGAGGAGGGCGCGGATGGCGTCGCCGGTGTGCGCCCGAGCGCGTGCTTCCATGAAACGACCGGCCAGGACCAGCGCGATGATCGCGCTCGAGGTCTCGTAGTAGAGGTTCTGGGTCGGCGCGAGGCCGTTGGCCCGGAAGAGGTCGGGCAGGAACGTCGCCGCGACGGACAGGCCGTAGGCGGCAGTCGTCCCGACCGCGATGAGCGTGTTCATGTTGCTTGTGCCATGCCGCGCGGCGTTCCACGCCGCGCGGTAGAACGGCGCCGCCGCCCAGAGCTGCACGGGCGTGGCGAACAAGAACAGCGCGTAGGGCCGCCAGGGTGCCTCCTCGAGTTCAGGGACCACGAGGGGCGCGATCATCGACAGGAGGATCGCGAGCCCCGCGAGCACGCCTGCCACCACCAGGCGGCGGCGAAGTGAATCCACGTACCGCAGGCGCAGGGCGCGCTCGTCCTCGATGGCCGCGCTGCGCGCGGCGTCGCCCTCGGGAATGACGAGAGCGCCGTACCCCGCACGCTCGACGGCCCTCACCAGTGCGGCCAGCTCGGCGTGCGCCGGATCGAGCCGGACCGTCGCGCGCTCGTTCGCGAGATTGACCTCTGCCGAGGCGACACCGGGCACGCTCGCGAGCGCCGTCTCCACGGAATGGACGCATGACGCGCAGGTCATGCCGGTGATCGCGAGTTCGCGCTTGGCCGCGGGCATCGCCGCCGTCATCGCCGCAGTGGTCGTTGTCACTTGCGTGCCAGGGCGAAGAGGTCGGTCAGCTCTTCGATCATCTTGTCGTTCCGACCTTCCTTGAAGCCGGCGGGGACGCAGGTCGCGAGGTGGCCGCGGAGCACCTCGGTCTCGAACTTCTGGACCGCGCGCTCCACGGCGAACGTCTGCTTGAGCACGTCAACGCAGTACGTGTCGTCCTGGACCATCCTCCGGATACCCTTGATGTGCCCTTCGATCGACGCGAGGCGCGCGTCGAGCTCGCTCTTGTCTGCCTGCATGTGGTGCCTCCGTCCTGCACGTATACCCACCCCCTATGGGGAGGGGGTAGACCTGTCCATCGTACCAGCCGGGCAGCTGGGCGCCGCGCGTCAGCGTCTCGCCTAACCCCGCCGCGCCGTGGCGGGTCACGGAGTGCGGAGCTCGACGAGGAAGACGGCGAGACCGGAGACGCCGACGATCGGTAGGACGTCGACGACGTGATGTGCGCAGCAGGCGACCATCGGATGCTCGAGGTCGCGGTGCCCCGCGCCGGTAAGCGCCACCGAGTCGCGCGTGAGCGCGCGCTGCCCGATCTACCTCGCGCTGATCAAGCCGCAGTCCGTCACATTTGACGATCGCGGGGGTGCGAGCTGAGTTAACGCACCGTCACGAGCGCGTAGATCCCGAGGTTGGGGAGCTCGCCGCGCCCGTCGATACGCGGGAACAGCGGAACTGCGTGTGCGCCGGGCGCGGCTGGAGCGCGGAAGTGCGCGATGAACCAGCCGACCTGTCCTGGCGCGACGTACGGGGTCGTCTGGACCGCGACCTCGGTCCCGTCCGTGAGCGCGAGCGCCGCCTGCGCTCCGGCCACGCCGCGATACCAACCGGCCGAACCGGTGTTGCGGAGCGCGACGACCCACTCGACCGTGGCGTTCGGCGGGACCGTCGGGTACGTGGCCTGCGTTTCGAACACGGCGCGATACGCGTTGAGCGGCGGCAGCTCGAACTGGGCCGGCGCGAGCTTGGGCGGAGCGGTCGTCTCCGGCTTCGAGAACTGGAACGCCGGGATCTCGATGTTCGGGATCTGGAACGTCGGCAGGTCGACGGTCGGGAGCTGGATCGTCGGGAGCTCGATCGTCTGGACGACGGACCGCGTCCAGTTCACCTCGTCGACCATCGCATCGCGCAGCTGCTCATTGCTCACAACGAAGACGATCAGGCCGATCGCCACCGTGCGGAACGCCCAGCGGCCGGGCCGAAGGCGTCGGGCCAGTGAACGCACTGCCGCACCCATCCGCAGAGACGGCATGCGCACGACCGGCGACGCGATACGGGGTGCGTGGATCGTCGGCATGGAAAGGCTTGGTCCCGCAGACGGGAGCGTCGGACGGCTACTCGCAAGACGCCGTGCGCTCGTGCCTGCGAGCCGGCCGGCACTCACGACCGGACCTCGGTAGAACCGCCCCGCGAGTCGCGCTGTTGCGGCGCTCACTACGGGGAGGCGCTCGCTCAGTTGCGCCCGCCAGTCCTGCACGACGGGACGGAGGTCGTTGATGATCGGACCGATCTCATCGGAGACCGGAAGCATCACGTCCGCCCAGCGACGTGCTCGCTCGACGAGCGGCTCCGCGCGGTCGACGACAGCAGCCACGCCGTGTTCGACGATGGGACGCACGTCACCCGCCAGCTGCTTGGTGATCTCCTTGAGACGAGCGGCGTCCAACTCCGTGGTGGTGGTCTCTGCGGCAGGCTCGACGGGCGGCATTTCGGAGGGTGTGTTCATGCAGCCAGTTAACGCCAGATATCGCGACTTCTTGCGCCCCGTGACCTGCCGAGCGAAGTACGACAGTACCGGTGCTTAAGTTCTGTCGAGGGATTTCAGCTCTTTGGCCATCGCGACCTGAACGCAGATGAACGCCCGGCTCCTCTTGGGCCAGTACTTCCGTGCCCGCTAGTCCTCTTCCAACGCGAACGCTCGCCGCACCAACCGACGCACGGCGGGCCGCGCAGCGTCGGCGGGAGTGCGGAGCCTGGTGAAGCGCGCGTCTTTCCCGCTGCCTTCGAGCAGTCCGCTCGCGTCGTCGATCTCGCGGCCGCGGTAGAAGAACAAGGTCGCGTACGTCGCGAATGTCCCGATCCCGACGACAGGCTCAGCGCCGAGCGCGTACCGGACGATCTTCCACATCGCGCTCTTCGAGCGCGGCGGCTCGCTCTGGTACGCGATCTCCTTCGCTTTCGGCGCGAGGGCCTTCACCGTACGACGTGCCGCTTGCACGGTCGGCCGCACCGCGGACGGTATCCGCCTTATCTGTCCGGCGACTGTGCTCATCGGTTTCTCATAGTAGGAACTCCACGCGGGGAATAACGGCGACATCGAATGGATTGGGGTGGGTATGGCCGATTGGAACAAGAGCGTCATCGACGATTTCCACGCGCGCGCCGGCAAGGGCATTGGTCACTTCGGCGACAAGCTCCTGCTGCTCACGACGCGTGGCGCGAAGAGCGGAGAGGTCCGGACCACGCCGCTCGTGTATCACCGCGACGGTGACCGCTACGTGATCGCGGCGTCGAAGGGCGGCGCGCCGGCGCACCCCAGCTGGTACCACAACCTCGTCAAGCATCGCGAGGCCGAGATCGAGGTCGGGAACGAGAAGTTCAAGGTGCGCGCGACGCCGATCGCGAAGGGGCCGGAGCGCGACCGTTTGTACAAGGCGCACGGTGACAACTTCGCGGCCTTCCGCGACTACCCGAGCAAGACCACGAGGATCATTCCGGTCGTCGTGTTGGAGCGCGTCTCCTAGCGCTACCGATCACCCAGCCCGCTTCGAGCTGGATGGTTTGTTCTTCTGCCTCTGCTTGGCGGCCTCGACGCTGCTCCTCAGCGCTTCCATCAGATCGCCGATATCTGTTGCGGCCGTCGCCTCGGTGATCGGGGCCGGAGCCGCGGGCGATTTGCTCCTGAGCAAGGCCAGGAGCTCTTCGCGGTACGCGTCGGCGTGACTGGATGGCGACCACTCGGCCGCCATCGCACTGATGAGCTGACGGGCCGTCTTCACCTCGCGATCCGAGACCGAAACGTCAGTCGACGCTACGAACTCTTCGGGGCTCCGCACCTCATCGCCGAAGAACAGCGTTTCGAGCGCGAGCGTCTTCTCGAGCGGACGGACCGCGACGAGGTGCGGCTTGGTGCGAAGGACGAAGCGCCCGATGCCGACCATGCGCTCTTCCTGCAGCGCCTGGAGCAGGAGGACGTACGGCTTCTCGGCACCCATCCTGCGAGCCGGCGCGACGTGGTAGCTCTTCTCGTAGAACACCGGATCGATCTCGGCCAGATCGACGAACTCCTCGAGATCGATCGTTCGGCTTCGCTCGGGCGCGAGCGAGACGAATTCTTCGTCGGTCACCGTCACGAGGTCACCTTCCGGTAGCTCCACTCCCCTCACGAGATCTTCGGCCTCGACCGGTCGTACCGCAGGCGTCGATTCGCGGACCCACTCCGGCTCGGATCCTCGCTCCGCGCGCAGCTCAGTCGGGGGCTCGTAGGACGGGGGAAGCGTCGGATCAGGCGCGAACGTGGCCGCCTCCTCCGCTCGCGTGACGCGCTCGTACCGCACCCGCTTACCGGTGCGCCGGTCATAGAGATGGAAGCGAACGTCCTTTGGCTGCGTGGCTGGATAAAGCCGCACCGGAATGTTCACGAGGCCGAAGCTGATGCTGCCGGTCCATATCGCTTGAGCCATTGGCGCCACGCTCCCCACTTGAATTGTTGATTCAAGGTTACGCGCGCGGATTGTCGCTGTGGATGATCACTCCGTCCGGCGTCAGCAGACGCCGCTCCTGGCGCGCGATCTCGGCCTTCACGCGCTCGTGATCGCGTTTGCGGGGGTACGCCTTACGGAACTCGGGCGAGCCGAACAGGCGGCTGTCCTGTACACCGTCGAAGGACGCCGCGGGCAGGAAGTCGAGCGCGCCAGGTCTGCCGAGATCGACGCGGTGGTGCTCGAAACGCTCGCCATCGAGATCTCCGGCGTCGAGCGCGACCGGCGCACCGCCAAGCTCGAGAACGAGCCGCGCGAACCATGGCTCGAACAGAGCCGTGCGTTTTCCCGTCGTGGGCGAGCGGCTTGAATTCGAGCCTGAGGCGATGTCGAGGATCCGCTTGTCCCGAACGCCTTCGAGCGATCCAAACGCGCGCTCGAGGCGACCAATGAACTCATCGATGATCGCGGCAAGCTCAGGCTCGCGCGCGATCTTGCCGGCGAGGTCGTAGCGACCCCTCAGCTGCTCGATCAGCCGATCGCGAAACGCGCTCTCCATTAACGTTGGCTCATGGTGAATTCTCGGGTGAAACAGCCGACGCACGAGGAGCTGCTGAGCATCTTTGCGCCGCCGAAGACGATCGCCGTCGTCGGCGCATCGAACGCGACCGGCAAGCCCGGGCATGACATCCCGCGCTACCTCCAGTCGCAGGGCTACCGCATCGTCCCGGTGAATCCGCGCGGCGGCGAGATCCTCGGTGAGCGTGCATTCGAGTCACTGCGCGAGATCGATGTGCCGATCGATGTCGTCGACGTGTTCCGCCCGCCGGAGGAGGCCGCGACCGTGGCGCAAGACGCTATCGCGATCGGCGCGAAGGTCCTGTGGTTCCAGCAAGGTACGGACAGCGACGAGGCCGTCGCCCTGGCGGCGGACGCGGACCTGATGGTGGTCACGAGGCGCTGCATGGGTGTGACACATGGCCTGCTAGGCCTCGGGCCGGGACCGCACCGCCGCGCCTGACGGTCAGCGCCGGCGACGGACCGGTGCAGCGACTTCGGTCCGCGGTTTGCGCTCCTTCTTATCCGCGCTCGCCACTGCGAAGCTGACCGTCAGCCGACATAACCCGATGTCGATGATCTGACCGGGCCCGACCCGGTACGGCGCGTTGAGCCTCGTTCCGTCGACCCACGTGCCGCCCATGCTCCCCGTGTCGCTGAGCCAGTAGCCGCCCTGCTTGTACGCGATGCGCGCATGCCGGCGCGACACCGAGAGGTCATCCAACCGGATCGTGTTCTCCTGACCACGCCCGATGGTCGCCGCCGCTTTCGCCACGGTGAAGGTCGCGGGCGGCGTGGCGAGCGTGAGCACGAGCGCATCGCCGACGCGGGCGGGTGCTGCGCTGGGGACGTCGACGACCTCTTCGGTCGACTCTTGGAAGAGCGTTGGCGTCGGCTCCGGAGGCGGAGTCGGCGCAGGAGCCTCAGCGACGGACTCGGCGGGCTCGGGTGCTTCGGCGACGGCCTCGAGAAGTGCTCGGACCTCTGACACATCGGATGTCTCGGCGACGGTGGGGATGACGTCCGGGGACGCGGGTTCACGCAGGAGCTCTGGTTCCGGGAGCGGCTCCGGTTCGCGAGGAGGTGGCCGATCCGCGGTCGGGGCTCCGACCGTCTCGACCGGGGGTCGCGCGCGCGGCTCGAGGAGTCGCTTGAGGCTCTCGAAGAGCTTCATTTCGTAGGCACCTTCTGCGCGACGGACCTCATCGCCTAAATCCTAGGTCAGCGCGCATCGATGACGCCGATGCGCGGACACAGGGACGAGAGCACGCACTGCGAGCAGTGCGGCCGGCGCGCGATGCACACCTCGCGACCGTGGCGGATGAGATGCATGTGTAACGCGTACATCTCGTTCGGCGGCACGGTCGCCTGCAACACCTCCTGCGCGGCGACCGCGTCAGCGCGCTCGTCGACGAGCCCGAGCCTTCGCGCGACGCGGTACACGTGCGTATCGACCGGGAAGTACGGCCGACCGAGCGAGAAGAGCAGCACACACGCGGCGGTCTTCGGGCCGACGCCCGTGAGAGAGACGAGCAGATCCCACAGAGGCTTCGACCGCAGCCCCATCAGCGCCTGGTCGTCGAGCGCGATGCCATGGTCCCGGAGCTCCCTGAGGATCCCGCGGATGCGCACCGCTTTGGTGGGACCGAGCCCGCCGCGGTAGATCGCCTTCGCGAGCGCCGGCAGCGGGGCATCGGCGACGTCATCCCACGATGGAAAGCGCGACCGCAGGTCCGCGTATGCGCGGTCG
Organism: Candidatus Limnocylindria bacterium; assembly: GCA_036523395.1. Classification (NCBI taxonomy): domain Bacteria; kingdom Bacillati; phylum Chloroflexota; class Candidatus Limnocylindria; species Candidatus Limnocylindria bacterium. Next base: position 20,869 of record DATDEH010000046.1, read on the forward strand.
CGGTTCGTGTCGCTCGTGTGCTGTGACAGCACCGTGAGGATCAGCTCATCGAGTGGTGGCAGTCGCCGCGGGGCAGGCGGCGCCCCGTAGACCTTCCGCAGACGAAGCGCGATCGCGCGCAGGCGTCTCCGCACCTGGACGAGTATCGGTCTCTAGCCGGCGTTCTCCGCCGCGATGAGATCCAGGCTGAGACAGGACCAGCCGAAGTCGGTCGCGCCATAGCCCTCGGCCGTGAACGGGTCGTAGAACTCACGGATCCCGCCGCGGGCCTGCATCGCGATGGTGCGGCGGGCGAGCTCAGTCGCGACTTCGTCGAAGCCGTGCGCGCGAAGGCCCCAGTAGAGGTACCAGTTCACGTTGACCCAGGTGGGGCCGCGCCAGGTCGTCTTCGTCTGCCATGCCGGATCGAATGTCACCTCGTTCGCCGCAACGCTCGGGACGGGGTACGGCAACCAGAACTCCTTCTCGTTCAAGAGATGCTCGTGGACGAGGCGCTTCGCGACCGCGGCATCGAGATCGGGAAGGATCAGGGGGAACAGCGAGGTGAACGTGAGCACGCGGGCCTGCTCCTCCGCCGCGCCCGAGAGGTCCCAGAAGAGACCCGCGCTCGGGTCCCAGCATTTGGCCATCAGCGCACCCAGAGTTCGCTTCGACGCGCGCTCGAAGCGCTCTGGGTGTGGCGCGCCGACCGCACGCGACAGCTTCGCCAGAACGCGAAGGCCGTCCGTGTAGATCGAGTTCACCATGACGTCCTCGAACAGGAACACATCAAGGAGTGGCTGCGCCTCGTGCGTCGCGCCCTTGTACGCGTCGAAGAGCCGCTGCATCGACCGCTGCAGCGAAGGCAGCGTGTCGGTCGGTGGGTCGTACGGGATCCCCATCGCCTTGTCGTACTTGGGACTCGCGTCGAGACCGGATTCGTCGGGCTGGATGATCGCGACGAGTCCGTCGTCATCGGGATCTCGTACTCGAGCGAGCCAGTCGAAGAACCGGACCATCGGAGGGAGCATCTCGCGCACGAAGTTCTTGTCGCCGGTCACTTCGAAGATGCGCTCCACCGCGCGCGCCACGACCGGCGGCTGGATCGTCGCCGTGTAGAAGGGGTGCGCGAGGCGGATGGAGTACTCCTCGTTCAGCCAACGCTTATGCGCGTCCCGCTCCCACAGCAGCATGTGCCCCTGGAAACCGTCGGGCTGGGCGCCCTGCATCAGGCAGCGCAGCTCCTGCTTGGAGAGCTCGGGGTCGACGTGCAGAAGCGCGATGGCGTGGAACGCGCTGTCCCAGAACCACTGGAACGGGTAGTGCGTCGGGGATGGGCACACGAAGTCGTAGCGCATGCCGTCCCAGTCCGAGATGCCGGACTGGCGGTTGCCTTTCAGCACGCGCCGCGCCTCGGCCGCCACCCGCTCCGCCTCAGCCCGGTCGATGCGGGTGTCCGTGGTGGCCACGATTAGCGGTACTGTACGAGTCCGCATGGGAGGTGTGCCGTGATGCGATCCACTCGGTCGTTAGCCGCGATTGCGTTCATTGCCTCGATCGTGATTACCGCCTGCGGAGGGAGCGGGACCCCGACGCCGGTCGGAACTGCGGCAGCCGGTAGCACGATCACCGTCATGTCGCTCTGGGGCGGAAGCGAGCAGGCATCGTTCCAAAAAGTGCTCGACGCCTTCAAGGCGAAGTCCGGGGTCACCGCCAACTACGAATCGATCCGCGATAACTACTCGACGATCCTGCAGACGCGAATCTCTGGCGGCAATCCGCCGGACGTCGCGATCATTCCGGGCATCGGGTTCCTGCGCCAGTTCGCGCGGCAGGGATCCCTGAAGAAGGTCGCCGACCTCGGCATCGACGTGAATGCGCTGAAGTCGAACTACCCACCGGGGATCCTCGAGATCGGTCAGGTCGATGGGACGCAGTACGCGATCATGGTGAAGTTCAACAGCAAGAGCACCATGTGGTTCCGACCTGACAAGTTCAAGACGCTTGGTGTCAGCGCCCCGAGTGACTTCGCCGGTTTCACGAAGCTGCTCGGCGACATCAAGGCCAAGGGCACGGCGCCGATGGGTCTCGGGGCGGCTGACTCGTGGACGCTGACTGACTGGTTCGAGAACATCTACGCGAAGCAGGCCGGTCCGGAGAAGTACGACCAGCTCTTCAGCGGCAAGCTGCCCTGGACCGACGCGTCCGTCGCCGCCGCGGTGGACACGATGAAGTCGGCGATCAAAGAGGACTACGTCGCGGGCGGCATTACCGCCGCTCTCGGACGGAGCTTTACCGACGCCATCGGTCAGACGTTCGCCGCGAACGGCACGGCCGTCATCTACTACGAGGGTGGGTTCGTTGGCGGCATCGCGACAGGTCAGACGAACACCGCGCTCAAGGTCGGCGAGACGATCGACTGGTTCGACTTTCCGGCCGTCGGCAGCGGCAAGACGGTGACCATCGGCGGCGACGTGATCGCCGCATTCACCAACAAGCCGGGCGTGAAAGAGTTCCTGGCCTACATGACCACAGCGGATTCGGGGTCCGTGTGGGCCGGAACGGGCGCGGTCATCTCGCCCGTCAAGTCCGTCCCCGCGACCGCGTATCCGAACGACCTCGCCAAGCGAGAGGCCGCACAGGTCGCGAACGCCAGCGCGGTCCGTTTCGACGGCTCCGACCTGTTGCCCTCCGGTGGCGGAGACAACCTCGGCGCGGCGCTCCAGAACGCGATCCAAGGCAAGACCGTCGACTGGGCGGCGTTCGAAACAGCGATGGCCGCGAAGTGGAAAGCGGAAAAGTAAGCAGCGCCTCGAGCTGAATCCAGGGGCGGGCGGGTGCAGGACTGCCCGCCCGCTCCTCGAACGAACGGAGACAGATGGCCCTCGCGCCGACGCCGGTAGCACCGACCCAGTACCCCGCGCGAGCGGGTGGCCGCACGGCTGCGCGCCGCGCGCGTGGGCCCGAGAGCCCCAAGTGGGGCGCAACGCTCCTCTTCCTGGCGCCAGCGGCTCTCCTGCTCGTTGTGTTCCTCATCTACCCCGCCATCTACACAGTGCTGCTCAGCTTCAACCGCGGCCGTAATGGCGTATTTGAGCAATGGATCGGCCTCGACAACTACACCCGCCTCCTCTCCGACCCGGACTTCATCAATCTCTCGACGTTCCCGCCGTCAGGTGCGCTCTGGAACAACGTGCTCTGGATCGCCTTCTACGTGAGCATCGTCATCTTCCTCGGCCTCATCATCGCGGTGGTCGCGGCTCGTGTGCGCTACGAGTCGGTCGTCAAGGCGATCGTGTTCATTCCCATGGCGATCGCGGCCACGGCCCTCGCCGTCATCTGGAAGTTCGTCTACTCACCTGATGCGAACATCGGGTTCCTCAACGCGATCCTCGGCGCTCTCGGCGTGGCCCCTGTTTCCTGGTTGGGCGATCCGGGGATCGTCAATTTCGCGCTCATCGCGGTCGGGATCTGGGGTTCCGTCGGGTTCGCGACGGTCATCCTGTCGGCGGCGGTGAAAAGCATCCCGGCGGAAGTCATCGAGTCGGCCCGCGTCGAAGGCGCCACCGAGCGGCAGATCTTCTTCCGGATGATCCTGCCGATGGTCAGCCTGCCGATGTCCGTGCTGGCGGTCACGCTCGTCGTCAACGTCATCAAGCTCTTCGATCTCATCTACGTGATGACTCGCGGCGGGCCGGGCAAGGCGAGTCAGGTCATCGCGTTCACGATGTTCCAGCAGGCCTTCGAGGCGGGGCAGTACGGCTACGGGTCGGCGGTCGCGGTCGTGATGCTCGTCCTTCTCGTCCCGATCATGATCTTCAACGTGCGGCGCTTCCGCACGTCATCCGTTACATGAGCATCCTCGCCGGCAGCGTGGTCCAAGGGAGGATGACGCCCGCCGGGCGGATCGTCGCAGCGCTCAACCGCACGGTCATCCATGTCGCCCTGGCGCTCATCGGCCTCATCTGGCTGGTCCCGACGCTCGGGCTACTCGTGACATCCTTCCGGCCGCGCTCGGACATCCAGTCCACAGGATGGTGGGACATCTCCAACTTGCACCTCACCGTCGACAACTACCGACAGGTGCTCGAGGCGCAGGGGATGCTCCAGGCGTTCGCGAACACGGTCTTCATCGCGGTCCCCTCGACGCTGCTCCCGCTGGGCATCTGCGCACTGGCCGCCTATGCCTTCTCGTGGATGCGCTTCCCGTTCCGCGACACGCTCTTTCTCATCGTGGTGGGCCTCCTCATGGTGCCGGTGCAGGTCGCCTTCATTCCGCTGCTCACGGCCTTCCGGGAGCTGGTCCCTGGCCTCGAGCTCACGCGTGGCTACGGCGCGGTGTGGCTCGCGCACACGGCCTTCGCACTACCCTTCGGGATCTTCCTCCTCCGCAACTTCTTCATCACGCTGCCGCCAGACATGATCGAAGCCGCGCGGATCGACGGTGCGTCAGATGTCTGGATCTTCCGAAAGATCGTCGTGCCCGTGTCCGTACCTGCCATCGCCGCGTACGGCATCTTCCAGTTCCTCTGGGTCTGGAACGATCTGCTCATGGCGCTCATCTTCGTGCAGGACTCGAGCAAGTTTCCGATGACCCGGGCGATCCAGAACCTGCTCAGCCAGTACGGCACCGAGTGGCATCTGCTCGCGGCGGGGGCCTTCCTGCTGATGATCGTTCCGCTGATCGTCTTCTTCAGCCTGCAGCGCTACTTCGTCCAGGGTCTGCTCGCCGGCTCGATCAAGTAGGGGGCTGTTCATCGCAGGGGGAGAACCCCCTGCAGCCCCCATGGCCGCGGCTAGGGCCGCGGCCCCCGTATCCTCCGGGTGATCCGCTTCAGCGGAAGCTCGCTGTGATGCTCGACGTACTCGTCGACGACGCCCGGCAAGCCGTGGCCCTTCGCGAGACCAGCTTCATGCAGATACCAATGGTGTTCGGTTATCCACAGGTAGAGATCCGCCTCGGTGTGGTCGGGAAAATCTCGCAGCGCGTCGGCGCTGCGGATCGCCTCGACGGTCGGGAGATAGACGCGGTCGTACCAGCTCGCGACGGCGTCCGGATAGGCGACTTCGCTCTTCCGCTCGAGCCCGAGGTACCAGCGATGCGTCTGGATGTGCTCGAGAAGCTTCTCGTATTGACCCGGCAGAGTGAGCTCGATCCGCGCGCCAGGTCGCAGTCGACTGATGCCTGTCGTCTCGTGAAAGGACACGGCGTCCTCGTCGCGGATCCAGTCGAGGATGTCCTCGACCGACGAGACAGGAGCAGGCGAATCGAACTCGATGACCTTCGCATCGACGAATACCTGTCCGGTCTCGCGCGCCACAGAGACGCGCTGGTTGCCATCCTTGACGAAGTAGGCCTCGCCGACCTTGTACAGCTCCACCGGTGGCAGCACGACCCCGGTGCGAAGTGCGCGATCGACGCTCTCCCAGCGCCCACGCGTCCAAACGTTGCGCGGCAGGAACGCGCGGTCGAAGTCCCGATAGCGACTGACGCTTCCCACGATCTGGTCGACCCGGACCTCGCGGAACCCGACCTCATGCTGGCCGCGCACGTGCAGCTGTCTCCGCACCTCGTCGAACGAGAGGAGCGCGTCGTCGGCGCGCGTGAACCACTTCGCGACTCGCCGCCAGAACGCCCTGCGCCGCGCGCGCTCGAAGTCGGCGCGCGCGGCACTAGCGATCGCCATTGAGCTCGATCTTCTGCGCGCCGTAGGCGTTCACGACGAGGGTGTCGTGGAACTGCGTCCGCGTGACCGTTCTCTGGTCGTAAATGTGTGAGTGGCCGTGGAGGTGGTAGCGCGGACGAAAGGCTCGGAGGAACCAGCGGAAGGCGGTGAAGCCCCAGTGCGCGCGGTCGGGTAGATCATGGATCCCGCGTGGCGGCGAGTGCGTCACGAGCACGTCAAGGTACCGGCCATGCGCGACCCGATTCGCGAGGAGTGCGGGGACCAACCGCAGCGTTGCGAGCCACATCTCGCCCTCGGTCAGCTGATACGGCCCGTCGTTGTAGCGGCGCGACCCGCCGAGCCCGGCGACCAGGAGACCGTCCACCGCGACGACGCGGCCGTGGAGGTTGATGCCCTTCCACCAGAGGCCGATGGTCGGATCCTCGAGGGCCTCGGGCGGTGTGTCGTGGTTCCCGTGAACGGCGAAGAGCGGCACGCCGAGCTCGGTCGCGACGTAATCGAGATAGTCGTAGGGCAGATCGCCGCAGCCCAAGATCAGATCGACCGGCCCGACGGACGACCCGAGCGACGCGTACGCGCGCTCGTCGACGACGTCGCTCAGCGCCAGGATGCGCATTCGGCCAGTTTGGCACCGACATCGGATCGCGTCGGGCGGCACGGCGAGAGGCTCGAACTGCACACGTTCAAGCTGCAGGGCGGGACGATCATCGGCAGTGGCACCGCCGGACAGCTCGAGGGCACGTTCGCGATCCTGGGCGGCACCGGCAGCTACGAGCGCGCGCGGCACGTACGTCGCGCGCCAGCGCCACCAGGACTTCGGAGGTGATGGGTCGGCTGAGTTCGTGCTGAAGTTGACGCGGTAGTCGCCTACCGAGCGGATCTCATCCGCGCCGGCGCATCACGCCCATGAATTTCGGCTGCTCGTTCTCCGAGATGACCTGAACGATCTTGAGCTCGTCGTTGAATCGCGCCAGCGTGTAGGTCGCCTCGAACTGGTAGAGCGCCTCGTCTCCCTCGCCGTGGAGATCCCACGTGAGCTGTGCCTGCGCGATCTGCGGCGAGAGGGTGACGATGCGTAGATCGATCATCGCCGCGCGGCGAACCCCCATCGCCCGGTACATCTGGAGGATCCGCTCGATCACGGCTGACCACGCCTCGCGCGACGGGACCGGCACGAGCGCGACGCCACCGTCGTGCGTCACGACATGTGCGGGATAGGCGTAGCGATCGGCGACGGAGTCCTTGTCCTGGCGCTGGAAATCGGCGGCATATGCCTCGAGGAACGCCTTCGCCTGATCGGTGCTGATGCCAGCCGCGGACACCGGCCGAGCCTATCGGGAATGCTTCGGACCCGCGCGGGCGTTCGGTAGAGTGGGCAGGTGGCCAGCGACGAGTTCGAAGCCGAGGCGCTCCGTCACCTGGACGCGCTCTACCGGACCGCGCTGCGTATGACGCGGTCGGAGGCCGATGCGGAGGACCTCGTGCAGGAGACCTATATCCGAGCCTTCCGGTTCCGAGACCAGTTCACGCTTGGCACGAACATGAAGGCCTGGCTGTTCCGCATCCTTACGAACACGTTCATCAACACCTATCGCCGCAAGACAACGCAGCCAGAGGTGACGGACCTCGAAGGCATCGACGAGTTCTCGCTCTACCGGCGGATGGCCGACGACCGTGCGGCCTCAACCTCGCCTGATCCGGAGGCGGAGCTCCTCAACAGCGTTGTCGATACCGAAGTGACCGACGCGCTCGAGGAGCTGCCCGAGAAATTCCGGACGACCGTCCTCCTCGACGTCGAGGGCTTCTCCTATAAGGAGATCGCCGAGATGCTCGGGATCCCGATCGGGACCGTCATGTCGCGGCTCCACCGGGGGCGTAAGTTCCTCCAGAAGCGGCTCTATGACCTGGCGCGTGAGCGCGGCATCGCGGCCGTGCGCACGCCGCAGAAGAGTTAGGAGGACGGGGTGGACTGCAACGACTGCGTGGAGCGGCTCTACGCCTTCCTCGACCTCGAGCTCGACGAGAAGGAGCTCGCCTCGGTCCGCGCGCACGTCTCCGGGTGCGACGACTGCGGCGATGAGTTGGGCCTCGAGGCCCGCTTCCTCGACCGTCTTCGCGACTGCTGCACCTCTGAGATCGCTCCGGCGCTGCTCCGCGAGCGCGTCATCCAGAAGCTCCGAGGCACAAGTCCTCCGACCACCTAGCGAGGACGATGCGCGACCTGAGACCACTCATGTGTTGACATTTGCGACGTGAATGTGTCTATATAACGAACAATGCGTGGCCAAGAGGAGGTGATTCACTAATGCCAGCAAAGAAGAAGGCTGCAAAGAAGTCCAAGAAAGCGAAGAAGAAGTAAGTTTTGAGAGCGACGAGCGATCGTCGCACTTGTTAATTCCGATCTGGCACCTTTCGCGAACCCACCGATCCGCGTAGGCCTCGCGGATCGGTTTCTTTTTAGGACACACACGTCCTACATTCGCGTGATCGACTCCAAGCGCCGGGTGCCCCGCCCCCGTTGGCCCGCGATCCTCGCGGGTGTCGCGCTTGCGGTCGCGATCGCACTCCTGACCGCCGCCCTGCTGCCCCCGATCCCGGCAGCGGTCGCGTCCTTTTTCGGTCTCTTCATTTCCGGCTTTTTGGCCGGAATACTGGCCCCCGAAGCCCGCGTATATCACGGTGCGCTGGTCGGCGCGGGCTTTGTCGTCTGCGAAGCGTTCGGCATCGTGCCGGGCAGCGGCTACTCGGGGGACGCCCTGTCTGACACGGTGGCCGTCATCGCTTCCGACGCGCTACTGATAGCGGCAGCCGCGTTCGGGGCTTGGTGCTCGCGGCTTTGGTCTTCTTCGGATAGGGGCAGAGCTCGATGATCGGACAGATCGGACACTTCGGTGTCGGCGTGCAGATGCGACGACCGTGCAGCACGAAGTTCCACGTCGCCTTCACCCAGTCCTTCTTCGGATAGAGCGAGCGCAGCTCCTGCTCGATACCATCGGCGCCCTTCCGGGTGAAGCCGAGGCGGGTGGCGACTCGCTCGACGTGGCGGTCCACGGCGACCGCCGGCACCCCGAAGGCGTTCCCGAGGACGATCGATGCGGTCTTGCGACCGACGCCGCGGAGGCTCACCAGCGAGTCCATGTCGCCCGGGACCTCGCCGCCGAACTCGGCGAGGATCTGCTCGGAGACGCCGCGGACCGCCCGCGTCTTCATCCGGAAGAAGCCCGTGGCGTGGAGGTCGCGCTCGAGCTCCTCGACCGGGACCTTCAGGTAGTCGGCGGGGCCGCGGTACTTCACGAAGAGCGCGCGCGTCACCTGGTTGATGTGCGCGTCCTGCGCCTGCGCGGCGAGGATCGTCGCAACGAGGAGCTCGAACGGACTGGTGAACAGGAGCGTCGGTCCCCAGTCGGGATTGGCTTTGGCCAGCCGCGTCAGGACCGCCCGCGCCCGGCGGCGACGCCCGACGGGATCTTCGCGACCACGGTTCATCGCAGGGGGAGAACCCCCTGCAACCCCCCTACGCGCGCGGGGCACAGCGGCACCAGTCGGGTCGCCAACCGCCGGGCGTCACGCGGCCGATCGGACCGGCCCTGTCGGGACGGAAGTACAGCCATTCATCACCGTCGTCGACCTGGACGAGGAGCACCGCTCCGTCCGGCGACCAGGTGTAGTCGAGGAAATGCTTCGTCGAGTCGTAGAGCTCGCGGCGCTGCCCGGTGCCGGGATCGATCACGGCGAGCCAGTGGTGATGTGGCTGCGCGTTGATGATCGAGTACACGAGCAGCGGCGCGGTCGGCGACCAGCGCAGGTCGGCGACGTGATGGATCGCGCCTGTCTTCCCGATCACCCAGAGCTTCGGCGGCGCGCCCACGACCGGCTCCTGCGTGTAGACGATCTGCTCCGCCTCGAGGATCGGACCCCTCTCGATCGCGGCGTACGCCATGAGCTTCCCATCCGCCGAGAACTGCGGGCCGCCGATGAGCCCCATCCCCTTCGGCGCGATGTTCGTCGAGTAGCGCGTGAGCTCGTTGAGCGTCACGAGCATCTGCGTCGGGAACTCCTTTGGCCTGCCTGACGCGAGGCCGCGGAGGTCGGCCAGCGCGATCGCGCCGGTGACGTGCGCGTATCCAAGGTGCGTGCCGTCCGGCGTGAACGCCGGATGCGTCCCCGGTCCCACGACCATGTCGGTCGACGTGGTCACGTCATAGAGGTGAACGTCACCCACCGCACCCGCGAGCGATCCGCCCGCCGCCGCCGTGCCGCCCGAGATCACCTCGCCGTACGTGAGGTACCGGCCGTCGGGCGACCACGCGTAGCCGTCGAGGAAGGTGTCGGGCCTCGTGAGCCGCAGCGGTGCGAGGCCCGTGCGGATCAGGAAGAGCGAGCTTCCACCCTCGCCGGGCACCGCGCGCTCCGCGGCGATGAGCGTGCCGTCCGGCGAGAGTCGACCGCCCAGGTAGCCGCCGCCCGCGGTGCCGTCGGTCGTGACGGCGACCCGGCCGCTCCCGTCGGGGACGGCGGTCCAGAGGTCCAGCCCACCCTTGCTAAAGAGGACTTTCCCGGCAGGAAGGCCCTCGGGAGCCCGATCCGGAGGAGTCGTGGAGACCGGCGTCGCTCGCGAGGTCGGCGGTGCCGGCGCGGCGCATGCCGTTCCGATGAACAGGAGCGCGATGAGCGCGGTAGCGCGGCGGAGCGGCATCCACCGAGCCTAGCAAGGGTGGTCTTTTGTCTTCGTTGACGCACGGCGCGGTCGCCCGCAGACTTGCCCGATTACGCGGCTGTCGGCGCAGGGAGGCGGCCCGCCAGGGTCGAGGCCATATCCGATTAGACCGCTAGGGAGGGTTCGCATGCAGAGACGATGGATATCCGCCGCCGCGGCCATCACCGCTCTCGCGCTCGTCATGGGCGCGTGTGGCGGTGCTGGAACGGGCGGCACCACAGGTGCGTCGACGGCCAAGACGGTCAAGATCATCTCGAGCTTGCCCATGACCGGGGCGTCGCGCACGCAGACGGTCGAGATCGTGAACTCGATCAAGATGGCGATCGACGAGACCAAGATCACGAACGTGACGGTCCTGTACGACGCGCTTGACGACGCCACGGCGGCGAAGGGTTCATGGGACGCGGCGCAGGAGGCGGAGAACGCCCGCAAGGCCATCAACGACAAGCAGGTCGTGGCCTACATCGGGACATACAACTCTGGCGCAGCGAAGGTCTCGATCCCGCTGCTCAACCAGGCCGGCATGGTCATGGTCTCGCCGGCCAACACGTACCCGGGTCTGACGAAGGGTCCTGAGAAGGGCGCCGAGGCGGACGAGCCGGGCAAGTACTACCCGAACGGCAAGCGCAACTACGCGCGCGTCGTTCCCGCCGACGACATCCAGGGCGCCGTGGGCGCGACCTGGGCACAGGAGCTCGGCTCGAAGAAGGTCTACATCGTCCACGACACCGAGCTGTACGGAAAGGGCATCGCCGATGTCTTCCGCGCGAAGGCGAAGGCGCTCGGCCTGACCGAAGCCGGCTACGAGGGCGCGCAGAAGGCGGACAACTACCGCGCGCTCGCGAACAAGATCAAGGACTCCGGTGCCGATCTCGTCTACTACGGCGGCATCGTGGACAACAACCCCGCGGTCCTGTTGAAGGACCTGCGCGCGGTCGCTCCGACCGTCAAGTTCATGGGACCGGACGGCATCAACTGCTCGGAGTTCCTGAAGCAAGCCGGCCCAGCCGCGACCGAGACGTACTCGACCTTCGGTGGCGTTCCGCCGGAGAAGTACACCGGCAAGGCGGCCGAGTGGCTCAAGAACTACAACGCCAAGTTCAACAACAACAACCCGAACCCGTACGCGATCTACGGCTACGAGGCAGCGAAGGTCGTCCTCGCAGCGATCGCCAAGTCGGGCGACAAGGCCGACGACCGGGCGACCGTCCAGACCAACGTCATGGGGACGAAGGACTACGACGGAGTGCTCGGTAAGTGGTCATTCGACGCGGGCGGCGACACCACCCTGACCCAGTTCTCAGGCTCCACCGCCAAGAGCGGCGCCTGGGCATTCGTCAAGGAGCTCGCAGCCAAGTAGCCCAGCACCAGCCGTAGTGCAGAATCGGGGCGGGAAGCCGGAGGGATCCGGCTCCCGCCCCGTTTTCGTGTGAGGGAGGGAACGGATAGACCTCTTTCTGGCCGCGGTGATGATCGGCATCACGAATGGCGCGTTCATCGCGCTCATCGCCCTTGGCTACACGCTGGTCTACGGGATCATCGAACTGATCAACTTCGCGCACGGCGATCTGTTCATGCTCGGCACGTTCGTCTGCCTCAGCACGCTCACGCTTCTCGGCTTCAGCACCGAGGTCGGGATCAGCGGGACGCCGTGGCTCGCTCTTCTCCTGGCGATGGTCGCCGCGATGGCCTTCTGCGGGATCCTCAATGTGCTGGCGGAGCGGATCGCGTACCGCCCGCTCCGTCGTGCCCCCCGTCTCGCGCCCCTCATCTCGGCGATCGGCGTGTCGTTCATCTTCGTCAACATCGGCCTCTTCTGGCAGGGCCCGACCCCCCGGCGCTTCCCCGACCTCCTTCCGCAGTACGACGTTGTAAGCCAGTTCTTCGGACTGACGTCGCTGGTGCGCTTCACGTTCAAGGACTTCTTCGTCCTGGCGCTCGCGATCCCGCTGATGCTGGGGCTGGCGTGGGTGATCCGCAGCACGCGGATGGGGAAGGCCATGCGAGCGGTGGCGCAGGACAGCGAGATGGCACAGCAAATGGGCATCGATGTGAACCGCGTCATCGCGTTCACGTTCCTGCTCGGCGGCATCCTCGCCGGTGCGGCGTCTCTCATGTACGGCCTTTACAACAACAACACCGTGTTCACGCTCGGCTTCACCGCTGGCCTCAAGGCCTTCACCGCCGCGGTGCTCGGCGGCATCGGGAACGTGAACGGCGCAGCGCTCGGTGGGTTCGCTCTGGGGCTGCTTTCCGCACTCACGGTGACGTACTTCGGCGGTCAGTGGGAGAACGTCGGCGTCTTCTCGCTGCTGGTGATCATCCTCGTGTTCAAGCCGACCGGCCTCCTGGGTCAGGAGACCGGCGAGAAGGCATGAAGCCCAAGCCTCCCGTCGCCAAGCCGCCGACGCGCGCGCGCTCGACATTGGGCTGGTGGTACACGGCGACCGGCAGGGCGCGCCAGCAGAAGATGCTGGGAACGATCGTCGGCATCGGCGCGGCGCTGCTGTTCCCCCTCATCAACAACCTGCTCGGACTGGGCTGGGAGGCGAAGTCCGTCCCGATCACGCTGTTCATCATCCTCGCCCTCGGCCTGAACGTCGTGGTCGGCTTCGCCGGGCTGCTCGACCTGGGGTACGCGGCGTTCTTCGCGATCGGCGCGTACACGATGGCGTTCTTGACGTCGACAGTCAGCCCGATCCCCTTCGTCCGCGAGGGGAACCACGTGAACTTCTTCCTGGCGATGTTCATCAGCGCCGGGGTCGCGGCGGTCTTCGGTGTCCTCCTCGGCGCGCCAACGCTCCGCCTGCGCGGCGACTACCTCGCGATCGTCACGCTCGGCTTCGGCGAGATCGTGCCACTGGTGATCAAGAACACGCCTGAGATCACCAAGGGCACTCAGGGCATGAACCCGATCGGTTACCCGGAGATCCCGGGCCTGCAGTTCGCCGTCGACCCGATCCCCTGGTACTACCTGATCGTCGCGGTCCTCATGCTGTCGGTGCTCATCACCGGGCGGCTGCGGACCTCGCGGATCGGCCGCGCCTGGGCGGCGATGCGCGAGGACGAGGTCGCGGCCGCGTCAATGGGCGTCAATCTGGTCACGACGAAGCTGTTCGCCTTCGCCATGGGCGCGAGCTTCTCCGGATTCGCCGGATCGCTCTGGGCCAGCTACCTGCAGGTCATCGCACCCGAGCAGTTCGACTTCTCGGTCTCGATCTTCGTGCTCTGCATGATCATTCTGGGCGGCCTGGGCAACATCGGAGGCGTCATCGCCGGCGGCCTCATGCTCGGCTTCGTCGATCGCGTGCTCTTCGATTGGATCAACGGTTTCGTGCACGGATTCGGCAGCGCGATCGGCAATCAGGATCTGGCCATCATGGACGTGAGCCGCTCGCGCCAGCTCATCTTCGGCGTGGCGCTGGTCGTCCTGATGCTCGTTCGGCCGGAGGGCCTCTTCCCGAGCGCCCGCGTGAGAGCCGAGCTGCACGCTGCGGACGAGGATGAGGTCGCGCTCGAGCAAGAGCGCGCTGTCCTGGTGGACGTCGAACGATGAGCGGGAACGTTCTCGAGGCACGCGCGATCACCAAACAGTTCGGTGGGCTCGTTGCCGTCGGCGGCGTCGATTTCGTGATCCCAGAGGGCTCGATCGTGAGCCTCATCGGTCCGAACGGCGCCGGCAAGACGACCTTCTTCAATGTCATCGCCGGCCTGTACCGTCCGACGAGCGGCACGATCATGTTCGGCGGCGCGAACATCTCCGGTCTACCGCCACACCGCATCACGCGGCTGGGCATCGCGCGCACCTTTCAGAACATCCGGCTGTTCCACAACATGAGTGCGCTCGAGAACGTCATGGTCGGTCACCATTCGCGCATGAAGGCCACTCCGTTCGAGGCGATCCTGCGGCTGCCAAGAGAGCGGCGCGAGGAGCGCGCGACGCGGGAGCTCTGCCGCGAGCTGCTGAAGTACGTCGGCCTGGAGGGGCGCGACGACGTGACCGCGAAGAACCTGCCGTACGGCGACCAGCGCCGGCTCGAGATGGCGCGAGCCCTCGCGACGGAGCCGAAGCTGCTCCTGCTCGACGAGCCGACCGCCGGCATGGACCCGAACGAGACCGGCCGTATGACGCACTTCATCCGGCGGCTGCGCGACGAGCGCAAGATCACGATCCTGCTCATCGAGCACGACATGAAGGTCGTCATGGGCATCTCGCAGCGGGTCACCGTGCTCGACCACGGCACCAAGATCGCCGAGGGGGCGCCGGAAGAGGTGCAGCGCGATCCGCGGGTCATCGAGGCGTATCTCGGAAAGGCGAAGGTCGCCTGATGCCCATCCTCGAGGTGCAGCAGGTCCACACCTACTACGGGAACATCCAGGCGCTCAAGGGGATTTCGCTCACGGTGGAGAAGGGCGAGATCGTCACGCTCATCGGCAGCAACGGCGCCGGGAAGACCACGACGCTGCGCACGATCGCCGGCGTGCTGCGCCCGCGGAAGGGCACCGTCCGCATGGGCGACCGCGACCTCACCAAGGTGCCCGCGAACGAGATCGTCCGCCTCGGCCTCGCGCATTCCCCCGAAGGCCGGCGGATCTTCTCCCGCATGTCGGTGAAAGAGAACCTCGAGATGGGTGCCTACGCCCGGAACGATCCGCCCGCCGAGCTCGCGAAGGACTTCGAGCGCGTGTACGAGCTCTTCCCGCGCCTCAAGGAGCGCCTCACGCAGCGTGCCGGAACGCTCTCCGGCGGCGAGCAGCAGATGCTCGCGATCGGACGCGCCCTCATGGCACGACCGACGGTACTGCTGCTCGACGAGCCTTCGATGGGGCTCGCGCCCGTGCTGGTGGAGCTCGTCTTCAAGACGATCCAGGACATCAACAAGCAGGGCATGACCGTCCTGCTGGTCGAGCAGAACGCGCACATGGCGCTTTCGATCGCGCACCGTGGCTACGTGCTTCAGACCGGAAAGATCGTCCTCTCGGACAGCGCGAAGAACCTCGCGGCGAACGAGATGGTCCGGAAGGCTTATCTCGGCGAGGAGTAACCGCCGCCGCGATACTCAGACCATGTCCATCACCGATCTGAAGGTCCCGAAGGACGTCGAGCGCGTGGTCGAGATGCTGATCGCGGCCGGCCACGCCGCCTATGTCGTCGGCGGCTGCGTGCGCGACGCGATCCGCGGCGTCGACCCGCAGGATTGGGACGTCGCGACCGATGCGACGCCCGACGAGATCCAGAAGCTGTTCGCCCGCTCGCTTTACACGAACCGCTTCGGCACGGTCATCGTGCGGTCGGGCGAACACGAGGTCGAGGTCACGACCTACCGGATCGAGGCCGAGTACTCGGACCACCGCCGACCCGATCGGGTCGCGTTCACCGACTCGCTCCACGAGGATCTCTCGCGCCGTGACTTCACGATGAACGCAATGGCGTGGCGACCCTCACGCAACGGCACGCCCGGTGAGCTCATCGATCCATTCGGGGGCCAGCGCGACCTGGCCGCACGCGTTCTGCGCGCCGTCGGTGATCCGGAGGAGCGCTTCCGCGAGGACGCGCTGCGAATGCTGCGCGCCGTGCGCTTCGCCACCCTGTTCGAGATGCGCATCGATGACCGCACCGCGGCGGCGATCCGCGCGTGCGCGCCACTGGTCGAGACGCTCTCAGGAGAGCGCATCAATCAGGAGATGACCAAGATCATGGGCGCGCAGACGCCGTCGGTCGCCTTTCGCATGCTCTCGGATGTCGGCCTCCTCGCGGTGCTCTGTCCCGAGCTCGAGGAGTGCAAGAAGACCCCGCAGGACAAGGTCGCCGCGCAGGACGTGTTCGAGCACTCGCTCGCGACCGTCGACGCGACGCCGGCGAACGACCTCGTGCTGCGCCTGGCCGGTCTCTTCCACGACATCGGGAAGCCGGAGACGTTCGCCGACGGGCATTTTCACCAGCACGAGTTCGTGGGCGAGTTCAAGGCACGTCAGATCCTGCGGCGCTGGAAGTTCGACAAGGAGACCGTCGCCGAGGTCACCCACCTCATCCGCAACCACATGTTCTGGTATGAGACGCACTGGACCGACTCGGCCGTCCGGCGCTTCATCCGGAAGATCGGGCTCGACTACATCCCCGCGCTCTTCGCCCTGCGACGTGCTGACAACATCGGCAGCGGTGCGCGCTCGCCGCGGATGTACGCGCTCGAGGCGCTCTGGCAACGCGTGCAGGAGCAGATCGCCGCCGCGAACGCGTTCTCGCTGCACGACCTCAAGATCGACGGGAACGACATCATGCGCGAGCTTGGTATCCCGCCAAGCCCGGACGTCGGCCGCATCCTGAACGCCCTCTTCGAGCGCGTGCTCGACGAGCCCGCCCTCAACACGCGGGAGAAGCTCATCGAGCTCGCCAAGGCGATGCGCGCTTAGAGCGATGGCCAACGAGGCGATCGCAGCGGAGATCCTCGCGATGGCCGACGAGGATCAGCGCCTGCGCAGCGAGGCCTCGGCCAACACGCGGTCATGGGATCCAGAGGTGGACAAGCGGAACGCTCGCCGCATGCGCGAGATCGTCAGTGAGATCGGCTGGCCGACCACATCGAAAGTCGGTGCTCAGGCCGAGCACGCCGCGTGGCTGCTCTCGCAGCACGCCGAACTCGAGTTCCAGAAGGAGAGCTTTGCGCTGATGGCGCGCGAGCCGGGGCACGAGGTGTGCGCGCGTCATCTGGCCTATCTCCAGGATCGCATCCGCGTGCGGGAGGGACTCCCGCAGCGCTTTGGCACTCAGTTGCAGGAAAACGACGGCGGCTGGGAGCCGCTACCGACGCTGGATCCCGAAGACCTTGACGCGCGCCGCCGAGCCGTCGGCCTCGAGCCGATCGCCGAGTACCTGGACGGCGCGCGCCGGAATCTTCGCTAGCTGCTGCTGCGCTCGTACGCGGTCGTCGGCGTCGTGTACGCGCCGCCGTTGACGCCGCTCGCGCTCTTCGAGGGCTTGACCTGCTCGATCTGGTCCTCGCTCTGACGCTTCATCTTGTCGACCTGCCGCACCAGGCGACGCCGTGTCTCCTGCCCGGGATACGGTGCCGCGATGAGCGCGATCGCCATACCGACGACAGCGCCGAGCACCAGACCCAGGCCCAGCCATACGATCCCCGGCGTGTCGTCGCGCCGGCTGATCTCGAGCTTGCTCAGGTCCCGCACCTTGCTCATGTCGGGCATCTTGGCGTCGCTCACAAAGTCCGACGCCCGCTTGCCCGCTTCGCTACGGATGTCTTCGAATAGATCCCTCAGATCCTTTGCGTTGACCATGAAACACCTCCACGCGGGTACGCCCTCGGGCGCCCAAGGCGATACAGGGCCCTTACTGAGCAGTCGGTGTGCCACCGGTCGGCTTTGAGAGCGCTGCCTCAATGAATACGTCGATATCGCCGTCGAGGACCCGGGTCGGGTCGCCCACTTCGACGCCAGTTCGATGGTCTTTCACCAGCGTGTAAGGGTGGAGGACGTAGGAGCGGATCTGACTTCCCCAGTCCGCCGAGCGCATCTCGCCACGCTCGCGTGCCTGCTCGGCCTCCTGTTCGAGCACGCGCTTCTCCAGAAGCCGCGCCTTGAGGATGCGCATCGCGGTCTCACGGTTCTGCAGCTGCGAGCGCTCGTTCTGGCAAGACACGACGATGCCGCTCGGAAGATGCGTGATGCGTATCGCGGTCTCCGTCTTGTTGACGTTCTGGCCACCCGCGCCGGTCGCGCGATATGTGTCGATCTTCAGCTCTTCCGGCCGGATCTCGATCTCGGCATCGTCCTCGACCTGTGGGGTCGGATCCACGAGGGCGAACGAAGTCTGACGTCGTCTCTGGAAATCGAACGGCGAGATGCGCACCAGCCGGTGCGTCCCGCGCTCGGTCTTGAGATACCCGTACGCGTACGGCCCTTCCACTGTGATCGTCGCGCTGCGGATGCCTGCTTCTTCTCCTGGCGTCGACTCGACGATCTCGGCCTTGAAGCCGTGCCGCTCGGCCCAGCGCAGGTACATGCGCACGAGCATCTGCGCCCAGTCCGCGGCGTCAGTTCCCCCGACGCCGGCGGAGATCGCTACGACCGCATCGCGCTCGTCATACGGTCCGCCGAGCTGCGCTTCGAGGCTCGCCGTGTCGACCTCGGTGGTGAGCTCCCGCAGTTCGCGCTCGAGGTCCGCGCTGAGCGCCGGGTCTTCGGACATCGACGCCAGCTCCGCGAGGTCTGCGGCGCGCTGGCGGAATGAGTCCCAGCGCTCGACGCGCGCGCGTATCAGCCCGAGGCGCTTCATGACCTGCTGAGCATGCTTGCGGTCGTTCCAGAGGTCGGACGCGGAGGACTCGACCTCTAGACGAGCGACCTCGCTACGGAGGGCGGGGAGGTCAAAGGAACACCGCCATGCGGTCGATGCGCTCGCGCAGAGCGGCGAGGGCCGCCGGGTCCAGCGTCACGACGCTTCAGCGCTTGCGGGGTCGTTCGAAGGTCGTCGTAACGGGCTGGGCGACGGGGGCCAGCTTGCCCGCGGCGAAACTGACGAAGGTCACGCAGGGGCAGTAGGTGTTACGCGGGCAGCGAGGGCAGTCGCCATCGCAGTCCAGGGTCGCGCCGTAGGAACACTTGAGGCAGTTGTCCTCGCAGACGATCCACTCTTTCATGACGCTCCCCACAGGCGGGCTTTGTGCCGCTTTGCGTACGCGAGTTTACCGGTCTGACACCCGCTTGAGAAGGGGTTTTTCCCCATTTTGTGCTCGTCCGTCCCGCGCGAGCCGGCGCGCCCGCCTGGCCAAAATGGGCAGAGTGACCGCTCCAGCGCCCAAATAAAGGAGGCCGAGCACCTGCGCCTGCTGGAGCCCGCCGAGGAACAGGGGGTCGGTCCGCAGGAAGGACAGAAGGAACCTGCCAGCGCCTAGAAGGAGCAGGTAACCAAGCCAGACCCGGCCCTCGGGCGGCTGTCCCCGGACGCGGCGCCAATAGAGATACAGGACGAGGAAGATCCCGACCATCAGGAGCCCGTCGTATACGCCGATCGGGTGGACGGACGTGCTCTGACCGAGCGTGTTCGGATGCGTGTAGCGCACGCACCAGGGAAGATCCAGACACGGAACGGAGTGGTGCTCACCGTTGACGATGTCGCCGATGCGCCCGATGGCCTCGCCGAGCGCGATCCCGATCACCGTGATGTCGAACATGAAGCCGACCGGGAGCCGCAGCCACCGCGCGGCCAGATAGCCGGTGATCGTCGACCCGATCGGCGCGCCCATCGTGCCGATGCCGCCGCTCCAGAACTGGAGCGCTCGGAGAGGATCGTCCGCGTAGAGCGCCGCCCAGTTGTCGGTGACGTGGGCGATGCGCGCGCCGATGAGACCACCGATGACGACCGCGATCGCGAATGGGTAGACCCGCTCGTCACGCACGAGATAACGCGCGCAGCGGATCGAGACGAAGGCGCCGACGAGCATGCCGACGAACGCGAAGACCGAGTGCCATGCGATGCGGAAGGACCCGATCGCCAGGTCCGGGTCGAAGGGGAGCTCGATCAGGTGGCTGCGGGCTCCCGTGCGCCCTTGAACGTGGTCAACCGGACGATCATCGGGATCGCGGCCGCGAGTACGAACACCGAGATCACCTGGTCCTCGCGAAGGCCGAAGACATATGTGGGGTCAGCGATCCGCAGCGACCCGAGCAGCAGGCGGCCGATCGCGTACCACGCGGCCGAGAGCCAGAAGATGAGTCCATCAGGGAGTCCGCGGCCGCGCAGCGCGAGCGAACCAACGACGCTGACCAGATTCCAGACAAGGTCGTAGCCGACGACGAGGTGCACCGGGCCTGACTGGCCGAGCGTGTCTGGATGCGTGTAGCCGACGCATAGGCCCTGCGGGGGCTCGCACGCGACCGCATGATGCTCGCCGTTGATCACGTCGCCGATCCGCCCGATCGCGAAGCCGAGCGCGATCCCAGGGGCCGCGGCGTCAGCGCCGAACCCGATCGGGAGCCCGCGTCGGATGCCGACAAAGAGCCCCGAAAGCACACCCCCGATGGCACCACCCCATATCGCGATGCCGCCGGTCCAGATGAGAAGGACCTGGAGCGGATTGGCGAGGTAGTACTGCCACTGGTCGATCACATGAACGATCCGGGCGCCGATGATGCCGCCGACAACACCCCATGTGGCAACGGCAGTGGCGTCCTCTTCAGAGATGCGTGGCTGGATGAGCCGCAGCGGAAGCCACACGCCGAACAAGATGCCGACCGCAGTGAAGATGCCGTGCCACGCGATGGCCACCGGACCGATGTGAACGTTCGGATCGAACGGAATAGTGATCACGGCGCTGGTCGCGCTGCGCCGCGGGTCCTGCCGCGGCTGGGGGTCCTCGCTCGCGAGTTGGCCTCCCCGCCTGTACCGCTCGTTCGCCGTCCCTCTGCCGGCGGGGCCCCTCCACTCTCGCTCGCGAGAGGCCCCGCTCGCCGCGTCACCCGCGGCGCCGCAGTACTAACGGCCATGACACTTCTTGAATTTCTTCCCTGATCCGCACCAGCAGGGATCATTTCGCCCCAGCTTCTTTCCCGAGCTCGTGGTCGGCGTGTGTTCGTCTCTGTTGGTCCGCAAATCAGCACGTCCCGTGGCCGTCGTTCCGTTCCCTGATGTGGACGTCTGCTGTGGCGCAGCCCCCTGTTGCTGCTCCTCTTGCTCGGCTTGTTCGGCGGTACGGACCGAGACGCGCAGGATCGTCTGCGCGACACCCGTTGCGACACGCGCCTGCATCTGCTCGAAGTAGTCGTGCGCCTCGTGCTTGTAAGCGACAAGCGGGTCCTGCTGGCCGTAGCCACGGAGGTAGATCCCTTCGCGGAGCTCCTCCATAGCGGTGAGGTGCTCGATCCAGTGCGTGTCGATCGTGCGGAGCATCACCCAGCGCTCCACGGCACGCATGACCGGCGTCGACTCGCCATCCGCCTCGACGTTCCCGAGCTCCGCTTCCTTCGCCTCGTAGACGTCGTCGACGAGGTTCTCGACCGTCTCGCGCAGCTCCTCGAGATTCGCCGGTTCACCGAACTCTGATGCCGCGACCTCGCGGCCAAGAAGGGCACCGAGCGCCAGGGCGAGCTTCTCGCGATCCCAGTCCTCGGGATCGGGCGACGCCGCCTCGGCCTCGACGATGTTGGAAGCCTCGTCGTGCAGGAAGTCGAGGACGGTCTCGCGCACGTCGCCCTTCTCCAGGATCTTGCGGCGGTCCTTGTAGATCTCGTTGCGCTGGTTGTTCAGGACGTCGTCGAACTCGAGCGCGCGCTTGCGCATGTCGAAGTTGCGCGTCTCGACCTTGATCTGCGCCTGCGTGATCGCGCCCGTGACCATCCGGGACTCGATGGGCGCCTCGTCGTTCATACCCATCTTTCCCAGCAGCCCGGCGACGCCCTCCGACGCGAAGATGCGGATCAGGTCGTCCTCGAGCGAGTTGAAGAAGCGCGTCGTTCCCGGATCGCCCTGCCGGCCGGCGCGGCCCCGAAGCTGGTTGTCGATACGGCGCGCCTCGTGCCGCTCCGTCCCGATGACGTGCAGACCCCCGCGGTCGACGACGCCGGGGCCGAGGAGGATGTCGACACCGCGGCCGGCCATGTTCGTGGAGAGCGTGACCGCGCCCTCCTGACCGGCGTCGGCGATGATCAGGGCCTCGCGCTCGTGGTTCTTCGCGTTGAGGACCTCGTGCTTGATGCCATGCCGGCGCAGCTCGTCGGACAGCCGCTGGCTCTTGTCGACCGAGGTCGTGCCGATGAGCACAGGCTGGCCGCGCTGGTTGCGCTCCTTCACGTCCTTGATGACCGCGTTCCATTTCCCCTGCTCGGTCGCGTAAACCAGATCCGGGTCGTCCTTTCGGATCATCGGCCGGTGCGTCGGGATCTGCGTGACCTCCAGCTTGTAGACCTTGAAGAGCTCCTCGGCCTCGGTCGCCGCGGTACCGGTCATGCCGGCGAGCTTCTCGTACATGCGGAAGTAGTTCTGGATCGTGATCGTCGCGAAGGTGCGCGTCTCCCGCTGGATCTTGACGCCTTCCTTCGCCTCGACCGCCTGATGCAGGCCGTCGCTCCACCTGCGACCGGGCATGAGGCGTCCGGTGAACTCGTCGACGATGACGACCTCGCCGTCCTTGACGACGTACTCCTTGTCCTTCCGGTACATCGACACGGCCTTCACGGCGTTGTCGAGGAAATGCACCGCGGAGACGTCGCCCTCGTACATGTTCTGCAGTCCGAGCATCTTCTCGGCTTTCGCGATGCCGTCCTCGGTCAGCGATACGGCGTGGTGCTTCTCCTCGACGATGTAGTCCTTGTCCGGCTGCAGCTTCTTCGCGACCGACGCGAAGCGGTAGTACTGCTCGGAGACGTCCTCGGCGGGCGAGCTGATGATGAGCGGTGTGCGCGCCTCGTCGATGAGGATCGAGTCGGCCTCGTCGACGATCGCGTAGTAGAGATCGCGCTGCACCATCCGCGCGAGGTCGTCGACCATGTTGTCGCGGAGATAGTCGAACCCGAACTCGCTGTTCTGGCCGTAGGTGATGTCGGCTAGGTATGCCTCACGCCGGGTGACGTCGCGCCAGTGGCGGTGGCGCTCGTCGACCGCCTCGAGCACGACACTGGGGTCGTAGATCGCGGACTTCTCGTGGGCGATGTACGCCACGCTCAGGCCGAGGAGGTGGTAGATCGGCGCCATCCAGCCGGCACCGGTCTTGGCGAGGTAGTCGTTCGTCGTGACGAGGTGCGCGCCCCTACCCGCGAGCGCGTTGAGATACAGGGCCGCGGAGGCGACAAGCGTCTTGCCCTCGCCCGTCTTCATCTCCGCGATGTGGCCCTTGTGCAGCGCCATCGCGCCCATGAGCTGGACGTCGAAGGGGCGCTGGCCGATCGTCCGTTGCGCCGCTTCGCGCACCGCGGCGAACGCCTCCGGCAGGACGTCGTCCAGCGTGTCGCCCTTCGCAAGGCGGTCGCGAAAATCCGACGTTCGCTTACGCAGCGCGTCGTCGGTCAGGGCCTTCGTTCCGGCTTCGAGCGCGTTGACCCTCTCGACGACCTTCTTCAGTCGTCGGAGCTCACCCTCGTTGGAATCGAAGATCCGGGTTAGAACGCTCAAACTTCGATGCTAGGTCACCGGCAGCGGCATCTGCGACCCGGGCGGATTGAAGAGCGCTCCGACTGACTCGCCCTCGTGGATCCGCCTGATCGCCTCAGCGAACAGAGACGCCACGGTGAGGACGCGCACCCTGTCGTTATTGCGCACCGACGGTGGCATCGGACAGGTGTCCGTGGTGATGAGCTCGACGATGCCGCTCGCGGTCAGACGCTCCGCGGCGTTGTCGCTGAACACGCCGTGCGTGCACGCGGCCCAGATCTCGTTGACGCCGCGCTCCTGCAGGACCTTGATGGTATTGAGCATCGTCGTGCCGCGATCGATCTCGTCATCGATGACGATCGCGCGCTTGCGGTCGATGTCGCCGATCACGCCGACGATCTCGCTCCGGCCGCTGTTGTCTCGGTGGGTCTTCTGCATGAACACGAGCGGGATACCCAGCATCTCGCCGATGCGCCGCGCCTGGTTCGCGTAGCCAAGGTCCGGCACGATGAGCACGCACTGGTCGGGCGCGGGTTCGACGATCGTTCGCAGGTATTCGACCAGGAGATTGCGCGCGGACAGCTCGTCACCGGGGATGCTGAAGAAGCCCTGGATCTGCATCTGGTGCATGTCCATGGTGAGAAAGCGATTCGCGCCGGCGACCGCGATGAGGTCGGCGAGGAGGCGCGCCGTGATCGGCACGCGGGGCTGGTCCTTTTTGTCACTGCGGCCGTAGGCGTAGTACGGCATGACGGCGGTGATGCGTCCGGCCGACGCGCGCTTGAACGCGTCGAGCATGATGAGGAGCTCCATGATCGCGTCGCTGACCGACGTGCCGGTGAGCGACTGAACGACGAAGACGTCGTGCTCGCGCACGTTCTCGTTGACCTTCACGAAGATGTTGTCGTTCGCGAACTTGAAGACCTCGGCGGCGCCGAGCGGGATCTCCAGGGCACGACAGATGTCGCGCGCGAAGGTGGGATGAGCGTTGCCGGTGTAGACGGACAGGCCCCCGTACACGGCTCCCCTCCCGCTTGGTGGTTAGCAGGAGCGCCCCCTGCAACGAAAGTATACGGACGATACCCTCCCCTCGTGAGCGCTGCGACGGGCCACCGCATCCGCTGGATACTCGTCTGCGTGCTCGTCGCGGCATGGTTCGTCGCGCTCGCGCTGAGCATCGCCGGGAACCTCGTGCATCTCCTGCTGCTTGGCTCGATCGGGATCCTTGTCTACGAGCTCCTCGTGGAGGACGCGGCCTGACCGAGCCTGTCTAGCGGGCGGCGTGCACCCTCTCGCCCACCAGGAATCGCTCGTGGGGCAGCGAAGCGGCGTCGATCATCGCCGCGGTCTTGTCGAGCGGCGAGAGCGGCCCATGCGTGTCCGACCCGACCGAGAATCGCGCCCCCATCCGTTTCGCACGCTCGAGGAACTGGCGGTGCGGGACGCCGTACGCCTCGTTGACCTCGATCGCCACGTCGGCGTCGACGCAGAGCTGGATGAGGCGCTCCTGCCACTCCGCGGGATAGGCGCGCTCCGGGTCGCCGAGGGCCGCGAGCGGCGACATCGTGCCGTGGCCGAGGATGTCGATCCCATCGCGCTCGAAGCCTTCGCGCACCACCTCGAGCATGCGTTCGCGGATGCGGCCGGCGAGCGCACTGTCGCCGAAGCGCTCGCGCTCCGAGAATGACGCGAGCTTCCCTTTGAGGAAGGCCCCCGCTTCATCGAACGGGATGCGCACGCCGTCGACCTCGAGCTGGTGCAGCGCACCGATCATGTAGTGGACCGACGCGCGCGTCGTCGCGCGGAGCGGCGGCGCGACGCCGAGATCGTATTCGAGGCCGACGCGCAGTCCGAGACGCGCGGCGTCGTCGAGATAGCGGAGCACATCGTCGTCGTCACGCATCTTCCCCGGCCATGGGAAGTGGTCGGATATGCCGTGCGGGCGCACGGACACCGTGCTCGCGCGCTCCGCCAGCGAGACCGTGCCGTCGGAGCGCTCGGTGTGGATGTGGTGGTCGAACAGCTTGAGCGTCAAGGCTCGGGGTGGCCGGCCCACGCGGCCTCGACGAGCGTCCAGAGCACGCCCGACACGAGGGTATGGCCGCCGAGCAGCAGCGGGAATGGCGCGCCCCGCGCGGCAGCGGTGAACTCGCGCAGCTCGCCCCGGGCGAGTGACTCCGCGCGGAAGAGGTCCGACGCGAACCGGTCCTGAGCGGAAGGCTGCCAGCCTAGGTGCGCGAACAGCACTCGCGTGTCGAAGAGCATCCCGTCACCGAGCTCACCCAGACGCGCGAAGAACGCCTCCGGTCCGATCTCGCGATAGAGGAAGCCGAGCGCGGTGCGCGCCTCGCCCGAGGTGTCGCGTGCAGCGGCCTGCATGCCCCGCTCCTCGGCAAGCATGCGCACACGGCAGGCGGTCTGCGACTCGAGATACGACCACACCGGCGCACCCACACGACCCGCGACGATGAGCTCGCGCTCCGGTGTCGTCACCAGCCGCATAAGGGAGTCGATCCGCGCCCCGAGCTCGCTGTCCCACGTGTCGAGCGCCTGCAGCTGCGGCGGGCATGCGGGGTGTCGCTTCAGGACGGCGGCATCGGCGGGGGTATCGACATCGAGCAGCGTCGCCGCGGAGCGTTCCAGCTGACGTGATGAGAGGCCACCCTGCTGGTGCAGCCGGCGCGGCAGAGGATTGTCGGTCGCCGGCAGATCGATGACGGTCAGCGCGGACGCCGGCGTGAACGCGACGAGATCCGCGGAGTAGTAATTGTTCGAGAGGACCAGCGCCTCGCCGGCGTCGATCTCCTCGCGCAGCCGCGTGAGCTCCGCAGCGCTCATGAGCGCGCCGGCGCCCGCGCCGATCGTCGCCATCCGCTCCAGAGCGCGTGCGCGAGACAGCCCGAGGAGCTCTTCACCGAAATGGAACGGATCGGCGCGCGGTGGAACGACGGCCGCACCCGCGCGTCCGAAGGCGGCGCGCGCCTCGGCATCGGCGGTCACCGCGAGGAGCGGCGCGAAGCCCGCGTCGCCCGCGCGCGTCAGGACCACGGCGCCGATCGCGATCTTGATCGAATCGAGCCGCTGCTCGATCTCCGATGTGCCGCCGCGGCCGAAGAAGACGATGAACGCCGTCGTCACCGACGGGACGGTAACACCGACTCCACCCGCAGCAGGAAGAGCAGGGCAAGAGCGCTGAGTCCGGCCGCGACGATCACCTTCACGCCGCCCTCGGGCACGCTGCGCAGGACGAAGAGCCACTGCGGATCGCTCCAGTCCAGCAGGCGCGCCGGGTCGACGTTGATGTTCGTCGGGTGCAGATCCCAGGTGTTCTGGTCGTACACGAACGCCGCGGCCTGAAAGATGATCAGCGACCACGCAGCGCAGATCCAGAACACGATGCGCGCGGGCCAACGCGCGAGGAGACCGTGTCCGATCCCCCACGCGATCAACAGGAACAATACGGGTGCGAGATCGTCGAGGAAGCGCGGACCGAACACCCGCCCACCCCACCACTCCGCGTAGGTCGAGTACAGGATGGCCGTCGCGGCCCAGGCGTACGCGAGGGAGAGCAGCCGCAGCTCGAGGCGATCGCGACCGGGCTTGAGCAGCGCGATCGTCGCGAACGCGAAGAGGATGAACGGCTCGTATACGAAAAGTCCGCGGCTCGGCGAGAGCAGGATCCCGTACAACCCGATGAGCGGTGACGTATCGAATGGTTTGGTGCCGTAGCCTTGTTCGAGCGGGTTGCCGAACGCATAGGCGTTGTACACGAGGAGCGGGACCACGCCGATCGCCGCGCCGATGACCGCGACGACGGTCGCTCGGATGCGCGCGGCCGGGACGAAAGGGACGAGCATCGCCGTCGTCTGCCGGACGACGCTGCCAAGGCCAAGCGCCACGCCTGCGGCGAACTCGCGCCAGAGCGCGACCGGTCGCGCCAGGAATACGAGCCACAGCGCGATCGCGACGGCGAGGTGCACGCCGGCGTGCTGCCAGAGCGCCTGCGACGCGATGGTGCGCACGCTGGTTCCGAAGAAATAGAGCAGCACGAGCGCGAGCGACCAGCGCTCGCTCGCGAATCGACGCATCACCGCCCACAGGAACAGCGCCGCGATCACCTCGACCGCGGCGGCGGCGACATGACCAACGCGCACGAGGAGCCCGAGGTTCAGCGGATCCGCACCAGCGAGGACGAACGGCAGGAAGAACGGGAACGCGAGGAACGCGATGCCCGGCGGGAAGATCGAACACACACGGTCGTTCGGCCCAGGCGCCGGCGGTCCACCCGGGCTGCGCGCCGTCCCGGGCGCCTCGGTCGCGGTGGACGCCCCGCACGCGCGGAAGAAGTACGCCTCGGAGTCGAGCTTGTTGCTGGCCGCCGCCGATGGGTCAAGGGGTGGTCTGCGTTCCGCGGGCCGGAACACGAACTCGTCGTAGTCGAGGTCGCCTTCCTGCACGACGGTCCACGCGAACAGCGCGTTCGGCAGGACATCGGGAGACCAGATGTCGTTCAGATTCGCGAAGGCGAGGACGAATAGGAGCAAAGCGCGCATTTGCCACCGCGCGACGCCGACGCGCTCGTTCATGCGTCGAGCGCTACGACGTAGGGCCGCACGACGCGGGCGCCCGCCGCGCGCAGCGCACCCGTCGCGGCGGCGAGTGTCGCGCCGGTCGTCGCGACGTCGTCGACCAGCGCGACGCGCGCACCGCGGAGCGCACCGGCCTCGGCGACGTACGCGCCGCGCAGGTTCTCGGCGCGCTGGGCACGGTCGAGCGAGATCTGCGGCACTGCGGGGCGGATTCTGCGGAGCGGCACCCGCAGCGGTAAAGCGATGCGCCTCGCGACGACGTCCGCGAGCAGCCAGGCCTGGTCGTAGCCGCGCGAGCGCGCGCGGTCGCGGTGGAGCACGGCCGGCACGACGACGTCGATCGCGACGCCGGTCGCGAGATCGCTGGCGACGCATGCCGCGACCAGCTCGCCGAGCTCGTTCGCAAGCGCGCGCTCACCGCGGTACTTGAAGCGGTGGATGGCCTCGCGCAGCGCGCCGCCGTACGTGCCTGCGGCGCTGACGCGGCCCTGGCGGACAGGCTCGCAGAGCTCGCGGCAGGCGAGGCACAGCCAGCTGCCGGCCGCGCCGCACCCGGCGCACCGCGCTGCGAGCAGTAGGTCGAGCGCGGCGTCCGCAGCCGCTTTGGAGATCACGCGGGCTCGAAGACGAGTTCGTCGCCGACTTGCGTGCGTGTCTCGGACGCGGTGCCGGCGGGCAGCTCGATGACCTCCGCGGCGCCCCGCGCAACGATCGCGGGTCGCCAGGGACCGATACGCTCGGCGACGCGCACGACGCGGCCGTCGCGGTCGACGAACACGGCATCGATCGCGAAGCGCATGAAGAACATGGTGATCGAGGATGTCTTGGTGATCCGGAGGCCCTCGCCCGCCTTGAGGCTAGACCGCGGGAGGAGTCCAAGTCCGCGCGAGAGGAACGAATCGGCCACACCGCAGTCCGAGGCGAGGACGGTTCCCTTGGTGGTGTTCCGGACGCGGAGGCGCGAGGCTCGGACCTAGATCTGCGAGCAGGACGACATCGCGGACAGGGCGGCCGGCGCCAAGATGACGATGAACAGCGACGGGAAGATACAGCCGACCGTGGGGAGCATGATCAGGATCGGGGCGCGCGCGGCCTTCTGCTCGGCGCGCTGGCGCCGGTCCTGACGCATCTGCTCGGACTGGATCCGCAGCACCTTCGACATCGAAACACCGAGCTGGTCGGCCTGGATGATGGCGGAGATGAAGTTCTGGAGCGCCTTCACCTCGACGCGCTCGTTGATGCCGCGCAGCGCTTCCTGACGTGACTTACCGACCCGCTGCTCGCCGGAGGCACGCTTGAACTCCTCGGTGAGCGGACCCTTCATCTTCTCGGTGACCTTGACAAGGGCTGCGTCGAAGCCGAGACCGGCCTCGACCGAGATCGTGAGCAGGTCGAGCGCATCCGGGAGCTGCTCGACGATGGCGTTCGCACGGCTACCGGCGCGGCTCGACAGGTAGAAGTCAGGGAGCAGGAATCCGAGGACGATGCCGACGACGAGCCCGATGAGCGTCTGCAGCGGATCGCCCGTGATGGCGTTCACCAGGCCAGAGGCGAGAACGCCAACGACGATCGACGCGAAGCCCTTCACGCCGAGGAAGAACTCTGTGCTCGTGGTCTCCATGCCCGCTCGCTTCAGGCGAAGCGAGAGGCTGCGGACGGTGTTCTGCGGATAGAAGCGGCCGACCAGACCGGCGAAGCCATCGATGATCGGCTTCAGCATCCGCTCTGAGAGCGGGCGCTGCAGCTCGAGTTCCTCGAGGGTGCGCGGGCGTACCGCGATCTGCTGCAGACGCGCCCGCACCGGGTCGAGCTGGGCTCCGATGATCATCGAAACGAAGACCACCAGGATCCCGAAGAACATGAGCCCGGCGAAGACGAGAGGTTCCACCGCTTACACCTTGATGTTCGTGATCTTTTGGATCGCGATGAAGCCGATGACCATCATCACGGCGCCGACGCCGAGGAGGATCTGACCGAGGAGCTGCGTGAAGAGCGGCTGCATGAACTCGGGGTTGATGAAGTTCAGGGTGATCATGATGCCGATGGGCAGGAACGCCACCAGGTAACCCGAGTAGCGACCCTGGGCGGTCAGCGTGTTGATCTCACCCTTGATGCGCACGCGCTCGCGGATGGTGAAGGCGATCGTGTCGAGGATCTCCGCGAGGTTTCCACCGACCTGCTGCTGCACGCCGATGGCGGTGACCATGAGGTCGAGGTCGTCGCTGCGGATGCGGCGCACCAAGTTGGAAAGCGCCTCCTCCATACCGAGGCCGAGGTTCACCTCCCGCACGACGCGGCCCATCTCCTCGCCCATCGGATCGGGCGTCTCGCGCGAGACGAGCTCGATCGACTGAAGGAAGCTCGAGCCCGCACGCAGCGAGTTCGAGAGGAGCGTGATCGTGTCGGCGAGCTGCTTGTTGAAGGCCGAGAGCCGTCCGCCGATGCGCTGCCCGACCCAGAACCGCGGCACAAAGTAGCCCAGGATCGCTCCGACGACGCCGGAGAGCGGATCGCGCAGCACTCCGAGGAGGAGGCCAAGGCCGACCGCGAGACCGACGCGGATCGAGTAGTACTCAGCGACGCGCAGCTTGAGGTTCGCGCGGGCCAGGTCGCGCTGAACGCGGATCTGGAAGCGCTTGTCCTGGACGTCGCTCGACAGCGTCGCGAACGGGTCGACCAGGTTGCGCTGACGCCCACGCGTCCTGCCGTCGGCCGTCTTGGTGGTCTCCGTCTTGCCGCCGGCGTAGCGTGCCATGCGCTCCTCGACCGAGCCCGCGCCGCCGCCGGAGAGCATCGTCGAGATCCCCCAGAAGAAGAACAGGACACCGGCGAACATCCCAGCGGGAAGGGCGTACTCCATCTACCTGAGTCCGACGGACATATCGCCGAAGACGCCCTGCGGGAGCTTGATGCCGGCCGCCTCGAACTTCTCGCTGAACTTCGGGCGGATGCCGGTCGGACGCAGACGGCCCTGGACCTTGCCTTCGACGTAGCCGGTCTGCTCGAAGACGAAGACATCCTGGAGAACGATCGCCTCGCCCTCCATGCCCTGCACCTCGGTGATGTTCGTGACCTTGCGCGAGCCGTCCTTGAGACGCGAGATCTGCACGATGACGTCGAGCGCGCTCGCGATCTGCTCTTTGATGGCACGCGCCGGTAGGTCGACGCCGGCCATCAGGCACATCGTCTCGAGCCGGGCGAGCATGTCCCGCGGAGAGTTCGCGTGACCCGTCGACAGCGATCCATCGTGACCGGTGTTCATGGCCTGGAGCATCGAGAGCGCCTCACCGCCACGGATCTCACCGACGACGATGCGCTCGGGACGCATACGCAGGGAGTTCTTCACGAGGTCCATGACTGTGACCGCGCCCTTGCCTTCGATGTTCGCGGGGCGCGACTCGAGGCGGACGACGTGATCCTGCACCAGGCGGAGTTCGGCGGCGTCCTCGATCGTGACGATGCGCTCGTCCTCGGGAATGAAGCCAGACATGATGTTGAGGAGCGTCGTCTTACCGGAGCCCGTGCCGCCGGAGATGAACATGTTGAGGCGGGCTTCGACGCAGGCCCGGAGGAACTCCATCATCTCCGCGGTCGCCGTGCCGAACTTGATGTAGTCCTCGACGGTGATCCGGTATTTGGGGAACTTACGGATCGTCACCACGGGACCGTTCAGCGCGAGTGGCGGAATGATGATGTTCACGCGAGAGCCGTCGGGAAGACGTGCATCCTCGTACGGCTTGGATTCGTCGACGCGTCGGCCGATCGGCGCGATGATGCGTTCGACGATACGCATGACGTGCTCGTCGCTCTGGAACGTCACGTCGGAAAGTGAGAGCTTGCCCTTGCGCTCGACGTAGCAGCGGAAGGGGCCGTTGACCATGACTTCTGTGATCGTGTCGTCCTTCAGGAGTGGCTCGATCGGCCCGAACCCTAGGATCTCGTCGAGGATCGACTCGAGCATCTTCTGACGCTCGACACGCGTGACGACCACGCCTTCCTCGTCGATGAACTTGTTGAACATCTCCTCGATGCTCGAGCGGACAGCCTTCGCGTCCGCGAGATCGAGGCGCGGGTCGAGGTTGTTGATGATCCGCGTCTGGAGCTTGATGCGCACGTCGCGGTTGACATCGCGAGCGGGCGAGGTGCTGTGGGTGAGGGGCCCTTCGGACGGCGGCTTCGGGGGACCGCCCGGTGGGGGCGGGGTGCCAGGCGCCTGGGGGGCGGCGGGCTGCTGCCCGGACGGTCGCTGACCTTCGATGCGCCTAAGCAGTGACATCCCTCTAAGAAACCCTCATCTCCGGCTCCCGTTATGGCGGGCGCCTGCTCCCTCGGCTAATGGAGTCTACGTCCACCCCACTGGTTTCTTACCGTCCCTTTGGGGGATCAGACCGGTGACTAATGCCGAGCGCTGCCGCCCTAACGGGCTCCGAAAAGCTTGAGTCCGCCGCGCGCCGACGCTTGCTTGCCCGCCGCTGCGGGAGCGCTCTCGGCCGTCGCGACGCGCTGCGCCAGAGCAAAGATGTCCTTGGCGACCTGGCTGTCCCGGTGGCTGATGACGAACGGAACGCCGCGGTTGACGGCGAGGACCAGGGTGCGACCGTCGGAGACGATCGTGTGCGGGATCTTGCGACCCAGGCTCGCCTCGACATCCGAGGCCTTGATGCCGCCTGAGCTGTCGTTGCGGTTGGCGACCAGCTGCACCTTCGCCTCGTCGTAGCCGAGCTTCTCAACGACCTCCATGAACACGCGGACGTTCTTGAGGCTGGTGATCTCGAGCGTCATGAGTGTCAGGATCACGTCGGCAACGTCGAGCATCGTGATCACCTGCTCCTGGAACGACGGCCACGTGTCAACGACGATGTAGGCGTATCTCTCCCTAAGAAGCTCGAGGACGTGCTTGATGTGCGCGCCGGTGATGAGCTCGGTCGACTCGGGGGTCGGCGGCGCGAGCATCACTTTGATGCCTGTCGAGTGCTGCACGAGGATCGATTCCACGACATCGGAGTCGGCCGTCTCGAACGAGCCGATGAGATCGGCGATCGTCTTCGCCTTCGGGCTCATGTTGAGGATCACGGCGATGTCGCCGAAGGGCAGGCTGCCGTCGACCAGGACCACGGGCTTGCCCGTCAGCTGGTGCAGAGCGACGGCGAGGTTCGTGGCGATCGTGGTCCGGCCGACGCCACCCTTTGGCGAAAAGAACGTGATGATCTTGCCCGTCTCGCGTCCCGGCACCGCAGCGGCTGCGGGAGCGCCGGGCGCGGCCACCGGAGCGACCGGCGCGTAACGTGCGCGGCGCACCTTCTCGAGCTCATGGACGTGACGGATCGAGTTGATGAGCTCGTCGGCTGAGAACGGTTTGACGAGAAACTCGCGCGCGCCGGCGAGCATCGAGCGGCGCAGGTAATCCTGCTCGCCCTGGACGCTCATCATGATGATCGGCGACTCCGGGACGGTGTTCGAGATGATCTCGGTGGCCGTGATCCCATCCATGTCGGGCATGTTTATGTCCATGAGGATCACGTGTGGCCGGTGCTGCTTGGCGAGGTTGACGGCCTCCTGCCCGCCACCGGCGGTGGCAGCGACTTCCATGTCGGGCTCGAACCCGATCAGCTTGGCGAGGTTCTCTCGCGTGTCGGCGATGTCGTCGACGATGAGGATGCGGATCTTTTCGCCGTCAGCCAAGCGTCATCGCTCCCCTTTGCGGTGTTCGCGCGAGTCTAAACCGTCACCTGCACGTAGCCGGCTGCCTCCAGGGCAAGTGCGACCAGTCCGCCTAAACCGAGCGCGACGCCGTACGGGATCGACGATTTCATGATCCCCGCCATCGTCGTCGGGGCGGCGCCGGCCACTGGCCGAGCCAGCCTTCGTCGCAAGATGAATCCGACGGCAAGGACGCCGCCGATAAGAGCACCGTAGACCGCAGCAAAGAGGAGGAAGTTGATTCCGCGCAGCGCGCCGATCGCCATGAGGAGCTTGGCGTCGCCGGCCTTGAGGCCGCCCGCGGAGTAAAAGGGAAAGGCGATCGCGAAGGCGAGGAGGAGCGCCGCGACGTGGTCGACGAGCCCGCCGGTGAAGGGACCACCCGGCAGTCCCTCGAACGCGGCGAAGATGATGCCGGCGGCCATCGCCGGGTAGGTGAACATGTTCGGGATGCGGAGGAAGCGGAAGTCGGTGTACATGACCGCAAAAAGAAGCGCCGTCAGCACAACGTTCTCGACAGCCCTCATGGTCTCGACGCTCACGGTCAAAAATCCTCCGCCCTCTGAAGAGAATGAGCGGCGCCGCTGCCGGCGCCGCTCATAACCCTACACGCGAGGAAAGCTAGGTGAGGTTGTTGCCGATGTTGCTGAAGATGTTCTGGATCTGGCCTCGCAGGAAGACCATCGCGACGATGACGGCGATGGCAATGACTGCGATGATGAGCGCGTACTCGACGAGGCCCTGGCCTTCGTCTTCACGGATGAATGTCAGCATGTAACTCCCCCCTTTCTCGTATTGCCTGGGCGGGAGTGTGCCTGCCCGGACGTCAAGCCAGCCAGTAGGAAGGTCGTACTAGGAGCACATTGCGAGCGAATCTAGACTCCGGCTTCGAGGAAGGGGGTCCATGTCTATGGCGGCTGAAGCGACGGCGGTCGTGGTAACCATGACTAAAGTGGGCTTCTGGGTCCGATTCTTTGCGATCTTCATCGACGGGCTAGGTGTCGGCATCGTCTCGAACATCATCAGTGGCGCGACGGGCGCTGGCGCGATGAGCACGAGCAGCAGCTCGATCAACACGCTCCTCGGCATTCTGTACTTCTGCTACTTCTGGTCGGCGCAGGGTGGCGGGCAGACCCTGGGCATGAGGGTGCTCAACATCAAAGTCGTTCGGACAGATGGTTCTGCTCTCACGATCCTTCAGGCATTCATCCGCTACATCGGTCTGTTCGTTTCCATCGCATGCCTCTTCATCGGCGTCATCTGGGCCGCGTTCGACGCGAACAAGCAAGGCTGGCACGACAAGATCGCCAGCACCTACGTCGTCCGGGTCTAGGAACTCTTAGAACCGCTCGCGACCGGTCGTGACGCGGACGTGTACGCGCTCGATGCGCGTACCGTCCTGCGTCGTTAACGCCAGCGCAACGTTCCGGCAGGTGAGCCTGCGATCATGCGCTATGTGCGCGAGTGCGGTTACCCCGCACCAGAGATCGTTAGTGTCGACGGCGCGGATCTCGTCCTCGAGCGCGCCAGCGGGCCAACGATGCGCGTCGACATCGCACGGCGGCCGTGAACTCTGGTCCGACACGCGCGACTCCTTGCCGATCTCCATCGACGCTTGCACCACATCCCCGCACCGGAGTGGTTACCCGCGATCGGGCCGGGCGGCGCGGTCCTGCATCTCGACCTTCACCCCGAGAACGTAATGCTCGATCGGAAGGGTGTCTTGGTCATCCGACTGGGCGAACGCCCGCGCCGGCCACTGGGCGGACGACGTCGCGCAGACCGTCATCATCCTCGCTGCCGCGGACCTGAGCCGAGCGACGAAGCTCGCGCTGCGCGCGTCCCGGCGGCTCATCTTGCGGGCTTCGACCACGCCGTCGTGCGCGAGCACCTGCGGCGGCGATCGAGCGCCGCATGGCGGATCCGAATATGACCGCGCACGAGCGCGACCTCATCCCATTGGTTCGCCTCTAGTTAGCAAAAGGGGGGTTGCAGGGGGTTCTCCCCCTGCGATGAATGAGGCTGCTGCGATCACATTTGTGATCGCAGCAGATTGAGATCGGCGTCGTATTCGAACTTCGCGCTGAACGTCGTGCCGTCCTGGAGCAGACGCGGGAAGAAGATCGCGTCCGCCGGCGGGATCGGCAGCTTCGTCACCTCGTCGACCGGCACCCAGCGGAATTCGCCGATGCCCGGCGCTGGCGTGAACGTCCCATCGAAGTCCCACGCGACGAAGATGAAGGTGAGCCACTGGTAGTCGGCGCGTGGCGACGTTTCGGTCATCACCGCGCGCAGCACCGGCCGTTCGATCGCGAGTCCCGTCTCTTCGCGCATCTCGCGCACCGCGCACTCCGCGGGCGACTCGCCGGGCTCGAGCTTGCCGCCGGGCGCGACCCACAGCCCCTTGTTGGGCTCGGTCGTCCGGCGCACCATGAGGACCTGCTCGTCGCGGAGCGCGTAGACCAGCGTCGCGAGCTTCAGCTGCGGATGCGCGGCGATGATGCGCGGCCGGCTCGGGATCCAGCGCGGCACGTGCTCCATGTAGGTCTCATACGCCGGACCGAATCGTCGCTGAAGCGTCGGTTCCTCATACAGAACGACGAAGAAGTTGAGTGCGATCCACGCGACGGCGGCCCACAGGAGAAGCACGATCGATCCGTAGAACATCGCCTCGCCGATGAGGATCGTCGTCACCGCGACGTACATCGGGTTGCGCATCCATCCGTACAGGCGACCCGTGACGAGCCGGTGGGGCGGATCGTACGGCGCGGGCGTGCCCTCGCCTTCGACGATGAAGCCGGCGAAGCACCACGCGAGGATCGCGATGCCGAGCACGAGCGGCACGAGCCCGACGAGACGCAGCACCCCACCTTCGCCCTCGGTGCCCGTCGCGCTCAGGATCATCGCCGGGATCAGGACAAGGATCGTCGCCGGCACCAGCGCGCCGAACAGGAGCGTTCGCAGGAAACGGCCACCCACTCACGGGGAGAGTAGCGACAGCAAGGGCGGACCAAGAAACACGAGAAGCAACGCCGGCAGGATGGTGAGGGACAGCGGGAACAGCATCAGCACCGGTAGGCGCCGCGCATCCGCCTCGGCGCGGCGGCGCTCGGTCGCCCGTAACGCGTCAGCTTGGATGACCAGCAACTGGGCGAGCGGAGCGCCGAACCTCGTCGCAGCGACCACGAGCGCCGCGATGCGCGCGTCATCGCTGCCGCGCCCGAAGCCACGTAGCGCATCGGGAAGGGAGCGGCCCAGAGCGAGGTCCGCGAGCAGCCTCCGCGCGTCGGACATGCGCCCGAAACGCGGCGCGCGCTCGACCAGCGCGGCGAGCGCGCGCTCGAACGTGAGGCCGGCCTCAAGGCCCACGACGACGGCGTCCAGGAATGTCGCGAGATCGGGCGGCGGGGCCGTCGCGCGGACGATGCGCCAGAGCCAGAACGCTCCCGCGACCTCGAGCCCGAGAGCGATACCGAGGAGGCCGATGCCCTGCCCGAGGAAGATAGCC
Source organism: Candidatus Limnocylindria bacterium (assembly GCA_036523395.1). Taxonomy (NCBI): domain Bacteria; kingdom Bacillati; phylum Chloroflexota; class Candidatus Limnocylindria; species Candidatus Limnocylindria bacterium. Next base: position 58,148 of record DATDEH010000046.1, read on the forward strand.
GCGTAGTCCGGAGTCGCCAGGGTGAAGAAGAGCCCACCGAGAGGCGCAAGGGCGACGAGGACGATCGCGGAAACGCGCCCCTGCGCGGTCAGCGCGGCACGCTCGTCCTCGAGCGCGAGCCTTCCGCGCATGAGCGCGGCGACACGGGCGAGACTGGCGCCAACGCGTCCACCGCTGCGCGCGAACGCGATGAGCACGACCGCGAGCGGGGCGATGTCCTCGTCGGACACTGCGCCCGCGTATGCGGCGAGCGCGTCACCGACCGGCGCGCCGAGCGCCAGTGCAGAGGCGGCGCGACGGGTCGGCGCGGCGAGCTCCGGCGGCAAGGTCGGCGCGACCTCCGCGAGAGCGACCGGGAGGGAGAGGCCGCTCGCGAGCGCCGCAGCGACCGCGTCGACGAGCGCGGGAAGTGCCGCACGCATCTCTCGGGCGTTCGCGGGGCGAAGACGACGCGCGACACGACGCGCCGCGTCGACGAGTCGTCGATCGAACACCAGCGCAATGAGCGCGGTCGCCGCGCCGAGCGCGAAGAGTGCCGTCAGGCCGCCACACTCCGCAGCTCGTAGCCGTCCTCGTCACCGATACCCAGCTCGGCGATCTCGACGATGCGGCGGCGACCGTCCTCACCGCGCTCCTGGTGTACGACGAGGTCGATGCCGCGTCTGATCTGCTCGCGGATCGCGGCGAGCGGCAGGTCCACTCCACCCATGAGCGCCATCGTCTCGACCCGGAGAAGCGCGTGATACGCGCCGTTCGCGTGCGCGGTCGTGAGCGATCCGCGATGGCCGGTGTTCATCGCCTGAAGCATGTCCAGCGCCTCGCCGCCTCTGACCTCGCCGACGACGATGCGATCCGGTCTCATCCGCAGCGCGGCCCGCAGCAGCGCGCGCACATCAACGGCGCCCGTTCCTTCCACGCTCGGCATGCGCGTCTCGAGTGCGACGACGTTCGGCTGCGGCAACCTGAGCTCCGCCGCGTCCTCGATGGTGACGACGCGCTCGCGCTCGCCGATCGCGTACCCCAGCGCGTTGAGCGTCGTCGTCTTCCCGCTCGATGTCCCGCCCGAAACGAGGATCGTGCGCCGCTGGCGCACGGCGGCGACGAGAAGGTCCATCGCCTCGCGCGAACACGTGCCAAGGCGAACGAGATCGTCCGGCGTGAGCGGCCGGCTCGCGAAGCGACGGATCGTGAGCACCGGTCCGTGAAGCGAGATCGGCGGGATCACCGCGTGCACGCGTGACCCATCGGGCAGCCTCGCGTCAACGAGCGGCGTCGCGAGGTCGATGCGCCGCCCGAGCGGCGCGACGAGGCGCTCGATGAGGACGAGGATCTCGTCCGGATCCGTGAAGCGGATGCCGGTCTCCTCGAGGCGTCCGTCGCGCTCGACCCAAACGCCGCGCGTGCCGTTCACCATCACCTCGCTCACGCGCTCGTCACGTAGCAGTGGCGCAAGCGCGGCGAGCCCGAACAGCCGGTCCTCGAACCACCGCTCGAGATCACGCAGCTCGCCCGACGGCACGACCACGCGCTCAGAGGCGAGCGCCTCACGTAGCGCAGGCGCGAGCTGATCGCGTCGCGGCCGTCCGTCCTCGGCGTCGCGCAGTCGCGACACGATCGCGCGCTCGAGCCGAGCGCGCACGCCCTCCGACGTCATGAGGCGTCGAGCGCGATGAGCTCCGCGAGCTCGTCGTACGCGCGACCGAGCGCGCCACTCACGGCGTGCCGAGCACTGAACGCCGCGGCGACCGCGACCTCATCACGCGGTAGCGCGCGGAACGCCGCGCGCTCGCCGAGCCGCGCGGTGCGCGACTGCGAGGCCATGAACCACGCGTCGGCGGGGACGTCGCTCGCCTCGATCGTCGCGAGCGAGAGTGGGTCGTCGTACGAGAGAATGAGCACCCGATCGGCGAGGGCTGCGAGCGCACGACCACGCTCGTCCGCGAGCATTGGCGTGTCGACGAGCACGAGCTCGGCCAGCGACGCCGCGGCGCGCACGGTCGATTCCGCGAGGGCGCGGGTCGGTGCGATGGGCGCGCCACCGATCACACGCAGGCCCGTGCTCTCCACCGCGACGACCGCTAGGTGTTCGGCGGTGAGCTCGTCGGTGAGGCCCTCGAGCTCGGTCCAGGCGCGCGGTGAGCACTGCAGCCACCAACCGAGCGCGCCGGTCCCGGTCGCATCGACGGCCGCGACGCCCAGTCGGGTCGCAAGCCGACGTGCGAGATTCGCGACGAGCAGGGTGCGTCCGACGCCGCCCCGCACACCGGTGATGACGACGACGCGCGTCGCGCGTCGCGCCGCCCTGGGAAGAGCCGCGACCACGAGCGGCCCGAGCGCCGCGGGTTCGCACGTCGCTGCGATGGACGACGCGTCGTAGCCGAGCGCGGCGGCGAGCGCGCGTTCGGTCTCGCCCGCGACCGCGACGCGCGGGATGGCGCGATCGAGCGCTGCCGCGGCGGCCAACGACGTGGGATCGCGGAGATCGACGAGGATGAGATCGGGCCGAGCGGTATCGCAAGGCTCCAGGCCCAAGGTCGCGGCGGCGACGCGCAGATCGTCACCGCCGTAGATGACGGCGCGCGGACTCACGCGCTCGCCCATCGATCAGCGGGTCGAGCGCAGGAGGGGTACCAGCAGCATTCCCCCGCCACGCGCGATCGCGATCGCGCTCGCTCCCTCTTCGTCCAGCTCCAGCACGATCCCGCGGTCGTCCGTCGCCATGACGCGCGCGGCGTATGCGACTGGCACGGCGTAGGCGCGCTCGCCCTGACGGACCGCAAGGACGTCGATCACGTCGCCGGTGCGCACTCGTGGCACCGGCGCCGCGAGCCACGCGACGGGGAGGCTCATCGCCCACGTCGACGGTGCCAGCGATTCCGCGAGCGATGCCTGCACTTGTGGCGTCGCAGTCCCACCCATCTCCGCGCCCAGCGCGGCAAACGCGAGCAACGCCGACGCGGCGCCGAGAGCCAGACGGCGCCGCGGGATGCGGCGGCGCGACGCTGTCAGCGCGGGGAGCACGCGTCCGCCTGGACAGCTGCGCGGTGAAGCCGGCCGGCATGGTGGATCTCGATCTCGATCGTCGCGCCCACGCAGCGCGCTCCGACCGCGCCGTCGAATACCCCGCCGTTGCGCGCCGCCGCTTCGGCCGCGGCGGCACGCGCGGTCTCGCGCATAGCGGGATCCGCGAGCATGCCGACGATGTCTGCCGTGGGACGTGGGACATCGAACGCGTGCGCTCGGAGCGAGTCGAGCCGTGCGACGTACGCGTCCGCGACGACCGCCGCTGCCGCCTCCACCGCGGCCTCGCCGGCATCCTGAGAAATGGCATTCGCGAGCATGCGGTCCTGGACCGCCCGCAGACCGACGATCGCGAGCGCTCCGATGCCGATCAGGATCGCCGCGATGACGACTGCCTGTCCGCGCTCGCCCCTCACGGCATCCACTCGATGCGTCGCGACGCGCTCGCCGTCACGACGAAGCGTGGCAGCCCTACGAATCCGAGCGGCACCGGTAGCGTGTAGCTCGCCTGGACCGTGAGCAGCGATCCGCGCGGATCGGCGTTGCGCGGTGGCTCTTCCTGCGGCGGCGAGATCGCGCTCGTCACGCGGTCGGGTGCGAGCGGGGCGACGGTTGCCGCGAGTGTCCCGCGGATCTGCTCGTCGTCGTTGGTGAGCGCTCCCGCGCGAGCGGCTTCGGCCGTCGCGTGCTGCAGCGCCATGCGCGCGACACCGAGCTCCGCGACGAGCACGATCGCGAGCGCGACAACGAGAAGGATCGGTAGCACGAACGCGAACTCGACAATGGCCTGCCCGCGGTCGCCGCTCACTCGCTGATCGGCGGCCATGGGATCCGGCGACTGAGGGTCCGCCGCATCAGGGCGCCGAAGCCTCCGAGGAGGATCACCACGCAGAGGCCCTCGAACGCGACATCCGAAAGGCGCCCCACCATCTCCGAGGTGCGGTCCGAAACGACCCAGGTCGCGGCGCGCAGGACGACACCGCGATCGTCGACCGGTACGGCCTTGTGCTTGATCGTCGCCAGCGTGAGATCCAGCGCCTCATCGTTCTGGAGGATGCCGCCGTGACCCTCTAGGTCCCGTAGCGAGACGGGCAGCAGGACGCGCGAGTCGACACCGGGATCGCGCGCGTCGCCCGAGCTCACCAGCTCATCGGTCGCGAGCCGCAGATCGAGCCGGACGACACCCGCCGGCGGCGCGACCGCGCGGATGCGCGCGAGGTCACGGACGCCGGCACTTTCGGGATCGTGAAGGTCGGCCCAGACGGCCACGTCGCGTGAATCCGCTCGGGCCGGTCCGCTCAGCGTGAGCGCAGCCTGCGCGATGCGCGCCGCGTGTGCCCCGTCGTGCGGCGCGGACCAGGCGACGTACGTCGTGACGCCGTCGCTGGAAGAGAGTCCCAGCTCGAACGCGCGGTCGGCGACATTTCCGCCGAGCGAGTGCGTCACGATGTGCACAGAGTCGTAGCCGGCCGACAGCGCGCGGATGCCGTCGCGCAAGTGGATGGCGTTCTCGTCGATCGGGTCGTAGGTGTTGTACACACCGAAGTCCGTACCGAAACGCAAGACGTCATAGGTGTCGCTCGGGACGCGGGCTTGGAACTCCGTGAACGGGTTCTCGCCTGGCCGTTTGTCCGATCCGAGGCCCCCAACGAGAACGATGAGCTCTCTTTTCGGACGCATGACCGCGCCGGGCGCGACCACCGATCCGATCGGAGCCGGCGGCACGGTCGCGGCGGCGCGGAGCACGCTGACAGGCGGACGGAGGGGAGGACCCGCGTCCGTGGGTCGGAGCGGCGGGCCCTCGTCCGCCGATGCAACGAGCGCCAGGGCCGGCAAAGCGGCCCATGCCACAAGCATCGCTCCGATCAGCGCTCGCACTCGCATCGAGCGACATGTCAACAGAGAAGGCGACGATGGCGAAGAGGAGCACCGAGCGGTACGGCGGTACTAGGCTTCCTGTAACGTACAGAATGCCGATGCGACGGTTACTGAAAGCGACGAAGGAGCTTTCAGCTGCACATCCCGAGCGGAGCGAGGGAGGGGTGCAGACACTGCGGCGCGGGCTTACGATCCTCGTCCTGCTCGCGTCCTGCGCGCCGACGCCGGCGTCGAAGCTGCCGCTCACATGCGGCGCCACGACCGGCGGCCACGCTGGCTCCGAGACGCAGCTTCGCTTCGTTGAGGCGAGCGACACGGAGATCGTCCTCACCTTCGGCGCCAGCGCGGAGTCCAACGTCTTCGACGTGCCGGCGTTCGAGCTCACTCCGCTCGAGGGTGCCGGCGCGGCGCGGGCGTACCGGCTGCGCGTAACGGGCGCCTCGACGCTCAATCCCGATGGAACGGCGAGCTACCGGGGCCTGAAAGGGCTCGAGCCGGGCGGGCGCACCGTTCGCGCGATCGACCTGATCGACGAATCGGCACGGGTCGTGACATTCACGGTGCTGCTCGAGCGGGACGTGTGCCCCTTCGTCGCGGCGAAGGCTTACGAGTACGGCAAGAGCCCGCGCGCGCAGATCGCGCTCACGTTCGGCGGCGCAAGCGCGCTCACGATCGAAACGATCTCGGACGCCGTCGGCGGCGCGCCGATCGGCACGCCGGTGCAAGGAAGCGGGGCAGGCTACGAGCCGTCGTCGAAGATCACCATCACCCTCGGCGGCCGTCGGGTCTGGGACACGACCGCGAACGCGGACGGGACCTTCGACTCGGGCTTCTGGATCCCGGACCGCGAGCCCGGCCTGTACACCGTGACGGCGACCGACGGCCACGGGCATGTCGGGACGACGACGCTGCGCGTGATGGCACAGCGAACGAAGAAATGACCGCGCTCGGGGTCGACGCGCTCATCGTCGTGGCGAGCAGCGCCCATGGTCCCGAGGGTCATCTCGGGCTCCCACGCGGTGGTGTGCGCTCGAAGACGGCACACGATCACCTCAGCGACGCCGTCGCGGCGCGCGATTTCCTCGGCGCGCGTCACGAATTCGCCGCACCCTCTGGGGCGCCGCCTTCGGTGGAGCTGCGACGGCTGCGCTTGGTGCGCGACGCGGTGCGCGCACTCGTCCGTGGTGATGTGCGGAGATACGCGCGCCGGCGCGATGTGCTGCTTCGCACCGCGCACTACCGGCTCGCGCCGGACGGCTCGCTCACGAGCGTGAACCAGGGATGGACCGAGTTCTGTGATCTCCTCGTGCCGCCCCTCGTCACGCTCGGTACCGAAAGGCCGCGACTTCGCGCGTGCGGCAATCGTCGCTGTGGATGGCTCTTCATCGATCGGTCCGCGAATGGCCGGCGGCGCTGGTGCGATCCGAAGGTCTGCGGGAATCGAATGAAAGTCCGGCGTTACCGCGCGCGGCGCTAGGGCCGCGCCTTCGCGACCTCCACGGCCTGTTCGCTCGCGGCCTTCTCTTCACGGTCATCGAGCGGCGCGAGCTGCTGCGGTCCATGACGCCGCTCGAGCGCCCAGGCGAGCAGACGATCCGCGAGCCATGGATTCTTCGGGAGGCATGACCCGTGGCTGTACGTGCCGATGATCTTCCCCTGGACCGCGCCCTCGGTCTTGTCCTCGCTGTTGTTCCCGCTGCCCACGATGACGGTGCCAAGGGGCTTCGCACTCGGCCCGAGGTAGGTGCGACCGCTATGGTTCTCGAATCCAACAAGCACGCCGTCGGGCGTCTCGGCGACGAGATTGCCAACGAACCGCACCGATCCGGCGCGCGTGCGGACATCGAGCACACCCAGCCCGGGGATCGCCGCCGCGTTCTCCGGTACGTACTCGTGCCCCAGCAGCTGGTAGCCGCCGCAGATCGTCAGCGCCGCCGCGCCGTTCGCCAGCGAGGCCTTGAGCGCATCACCGTTCGGGCCCGCGAGATCGGCGCCCACGATGTCCTGTCCCTGGTCCTGACCACCGCCGAAGAACCAGAGGTCGGGCCATTCCGCGTCGAAGGTCTGGCCGGCGGTGAATGCGCGCACCTCGACCGCGATGTCGCGCCAGCGCGCGCGCTGCGCGAGCGCAAGGACGTTCCCGCGGTCGCCGTAGATGCTCATCAGGTCTGGGTAGAGGTGCGCGATCCGGAGATCCATGACCTCAATCTTCCCAGAACGGCGCGACGTGGCCGCGTCGCGCGAGCTCGGCGCGCAGCGCCTGCATCGCCGTGTACGTCGCGAGCACGACGACCTCACCGCCCATCGGCGCCGCGCCGATCGCGCGATCGATCGCGCTTCCCCAGGCATCCACGACCTCGATCCGCTCGCGGGCGACACCCGCGTACTTCAGCCGGTTCGCCAGATCGCGCGAACGGATCCCGGTCACGACGGCGTGTTCGACCGCGGGCGCGAGCGTCTCGAAGTCGGCGTCCCAGATCCACGAGACGTCACGGCCGTCGGCGTCACGATCGTTCAGTGCCGCGAGAAGGCGTGGCCGGCGGCCCGTTTCCAAAAGCGCACCGATCGCGGCGTTGAACCCCGCCGGATTCTTCACGAGGATCAGCCGCATCTCTCGTCCATCGACCGCGACCTGCTCGAGCCGACCGAACGCCGGCCGGAAGTTGGCGATCGCGAGCGCCGCGGTCGGGAGGGCGATGTCGAGCGCGCGTGCGACCGCGAGCGCGGCCAGCGCGTTGTATGCGTTGTACAAGCCCGCGATCGGCACGCGCACCGGATCGAACGCGCTGGCGACCGCGGTGCGCAGTTGCATCTCGCTCGACACCGGTGTCAGAGCCACGCGCGTCGCGGACAAGTCCCGCTCAGGCCGCGTGAGTCCGCACGACGGACACGACCAGTCGCCCTCATGGGCGAGCACGACACGTTCGTAGCTGAGTGGCTGCTTGCAGCGCGGACAGCGCGTCGCGTCGCTGATCACCTGCGGCACGCGTCCGCCGACGCTCAGATCGTCGACACCGAAGTAGACGACCGGGCCGGAGTGCCGTTGGCCGAGCCACGCGACGATCGGGTCGTCCGCGTTCAGCACGAGCGTGACGCGCGGATCGAGCTTCGCGATAGCGTCGCCGATCCGGCGGGCGAGCTGATCGATCTCGAAATAGCGATCCATCTGATCGCGGAAGAGGTTCGTCACCAGTACCACGCGCGGGCTGATGCGTCCGAGGACGAGCGGCAGCGACGCCTCATCCACTTCGAACATCCCGATGTTCCCCCTCGGCTCGCCGCCCCAGGTGCTCTCGGCGAGCAGCGCGCCCGCGATGCCTCGCTCGAGGTTGGAGCCCGAGCGGTTGTGCGTCGGCGCCCAGCCGGTCGCGCGCACGATGTCGGAGAGCATTCGCGTGGTCGTGGTCTTTCCGTTGGTGCCCGAAACGAGGACCACCCCGTGCGCGAGATCGCTCGCGAGCGCAGCGATGAAGTCCGGGTCGATCGTGAGCGCGACGAGTCCGGGCAACGCGGTGCCACCGCGACCACTGATCTGGAGGACGAGGCGAGTGACCTTTCCTGCTGCGTTCGCCAGCCGGGCGAGGGGGTCAGGCACGCGCGAAGCGTACGGGGTCAGGCGGGCGCCTGGACCTCGCGCAGCAGGATCTCCAGCTCGTCGACCGCGCGACCGAGCCGCATTACGAGCGACTTCGCTCCTTCACCGTTCGCGCCCTCACGAAGCTCACCCATCGTCTCGAGCCGCGCGAGCTCGGTGACGGCTCGCCGCAGCCGCGCGACCGACAGCGACGTCGGCAGATTGCGGCGCAGGAGAATGACCCGCTCCTCGAGGTGCTCGAGCCGTCGACGCAGCTCACCTTCGAGATCCTCGGGTGGAAGATCATCGAGACGCTTCGCGTCGGACTGGATCGAGTTGAGATCGCGCTGCACGAGCTGTGCTGCTTTCTCGAGCGAGTACCCCTTTGCGAGCGCCTGCCGGATGCGGATGACCTTCTCCATGGCGTAGACGTCGTAGTCGCGCTCCCCATCGGCCGATGGCTTGACCAAGCCCTTCTTCGTCCAGTAGATGAGCTGTCGCGGAGTCACGTTGCAGACTCGCGCGGCCTCGGCCGCGGACAGGCGCAGACGCGACAGGACCTCGCCGTCATTAGCGATGAGGACGCGCGCAAGGACGTCGCGGGTCTCGGCTCCTGCCACGGAAGGGAAATTCTTTGGCGACTGGACCGACGTGTCAAGAACCGCGACAGATGGCACGCGGCGCCCCACGGCGCTCTGGATCAGGCCCTCGAGCGCGTTGGCGCCTTAAGCGCCTGGCGGTACGCGACCTTGACGGTCGCGTGGAAACGACCAAGCTTCCCGCGCTCCCAGTCGGCCCAGAGACGCGAGACCTCGACGCCGACGGGAGTCTTCACGTCACTCGCCTTCACCGCCGCGGCGACGGCGTCCTCCCACCCGCGCGAGGACGAGCCCGTCGCCTCACTGAGTCGGGTGACGCCCGGGGTGGCCTTAGGTCGTCGTGCGGGCACCGGGTCCTTCCGCGGAACGAACGCGCTTGGGGGCGGGCCGCTCGGGGTGACCATTCGTGGCGGCCTGCGATGGCTGGATCGGCGGCAGGGCCGCGATCTCGAGCAACTGGTTGATCATCGCGCTGATCCGCTCATTGAGCATGCGACGCGTCTCGGGGCCTGGGCGTGGCGCGAAGAGCATGCCGACCACGACACCGACCACGAACGCACGCATTGCGGCATTGATGACTCCGAACACGATGACCTCCTCGCTAACGGCTCTTGGGCGGGAAGCCCTCGAGTCCGTACTCCTTGATCTTTGCGTAGAGCAGACGCCGGTAGATACCTAGCATTTCCGCTGCCTTCGATCGATTACCCCCGGCATCCTTGAGCGCTTTCATGATCAGGTCCTTCTCGAATTGCGATACGGACTTCTTGAAGAAGGACCGCTCAGCGGAGACATCGTCGTTCTCGTCCTCGTGTTCGCCGGCTTCGTGGTCGCCAAATGGCAGCTCGCGGCTGGTGATGACCTGGCCGCGAGATAGCACGACCGCGCGCTCCACGACGTTCTCGAGCTCACGCACGTTGCCCGGCCACTCGTATTCCGTGAGGCGCTTCAGCGCTTCTTCGCTGATGGCCGCGGGCTGCGCCGTCGCGCTGTAGCGGTGCTTCGCGAGGAAGTGCTCGACGAGCGCCGCGATGTCCTCCTTGCGATCGCGCAGCGGCGGCATGTGGATGTTGATGACATTGAGGCGGTAGTACAGGTCGTCACGGAACTTATTCTGCTCGACCTGCTTCTGGAGATCCTTGTTCGTCGCGCAGATCACGCGGATGTCGACCTTGATCGGTAGCGACGAGCCGAGACGCTCGATCTTTCGCTCCTGCAGCACGCGCAGCAGCTTGGTCTGCGTCGCGAGGCTCATCTCGCCGATCTCGTCGAGAAAGACGGTGCCTTTGTCGGCGAGCTCGAAGCGACCTTTGCGCATCGCCATCGCGCCAGTGAATGAGCCCTTCTCATGTCCGAACAGCTCAGCTTCGAGAAGCGTCTCGGGAAGCGCCGCGCACGAAACCTTGACCATGGGACCGCTGCGTCGATTCGAGTTGTAGTGAAGGGCCTCAGCGACAAGCTCTTTGCCGGTGCCGCTCTCGCCAGTGATGAGGACCGTGGCGTCGGCCTTCGCGACCTTACCGACGGTCTTGTAGACCTCCTGCATCGGCGGCGAGTTGCCGACGATGCGCTCCGTTTGCACGAGCGAGCTGATCTCGTCGCGCAGGACCTCGACCTCTTGTGCGAGGTCCTGGTAATCGAAGGCTCGCTTGACCGTATGCGAGATCTTGTCGAGCTCGAATGGTTTGGTGATGTAGTCGAACGCGCCGAGCTCCATCGCTTTGATCGCGGCGTTCGACGATCCGAACGCGGTCATGATCAGAACGGACGTCTTTGGCGACGCTTGCTTGACCTTTGGAAGCGCCTCGATGCCGTCGAGCTCCGGCATGCGCACGTCCATGATCACGAGATCCGGTGAGCTATCGCTGACTTGCGCCACGACCTCTGTTCCTGTCGCAGCCTCGGTGATGGAGTAGCCCTCGTCGGTGAGAAGTTGCCTCAAAAGCGAACGGATCGACGCGTCGTCGTCAGCCACGAGAATGGACTTCTGGGCCATTTCTGTACGGTTCCTTCTCAGCGGGAGCCAAGTAGTGCCTGAACGACCACGCTCCCCAGTGTGAATTGACAGTTTGTGCTCCGCTAAGCGTACATGTCAAATCGCCGCCTGCTTAGGCGTGCGTTCGGGAAGCGCCCGTCAGTTCACGTCGCGCACATTGGGCGAGAAAGCGCCGACCACGGCAGTCGTCAGGGTCAGAGCGCCCGCGATCGCGATCAAGACTCCGGCATCGACATAGTCCGCTAGCGCCCCACTTATCGCGAACATCGGCAGCCAGGTGATGTTGAGGAGGGCCATACGCGCACCCGCAACGCGCGCCCGAAGCTCGGGCGGCGTG
>DATDEH010000047.1 GCA_036523395.1 Candidatus Limnocylindria bacterium
GCGATGTCCTCGAGCTCCTCCGCCGCGTCGTCGTCCTCGTCGTCGTCGAGATCCTCGAGCGACAGCTCTTCGGGCGGAAGCGTCGGCAGCTCCTCTTCCTCGTCGGTGCCGAACATCGCCGCGAGTGCGCGCGCCTTCGGCATCCAGTCGAGCTGCTCGCGGCGTGAGGGCAGACCCGTGCCGGCGGGGATCAGCTTGCCGATGATCACGTTCTCCTTGAGCCCGAGCAGGCGGTCCTTCTGACCCATCGTCGCGGCCTCGGTGAGGACGCGCGTAGTCTCCTGGAACGACGCTGCTGCGAGGAACGAGCTCGTCGAGAGCGATGCCTTGGTGACGCCGAGCAGTACGGTCTGGGCCGTGGCCGGCTCGCCGCCCGCGGCGATGGTCCGCGCGTTGATGTCCTCGAACTCGAAGCGGTCGAACAGCTCCATCGGGAGCAGCTCGGTGTCCCCCGCTTCTTCGATGCGCACCTTGCGGAGCATCTGGCGGACGATGATCTCGATGTGCTTGTCGTTGATGGTCACACCCTGGCTCCGGTACACGCGCTGGACCTCGTTGACCATGTACTTGTGCACGGCCTCGCGGCCGGAGATGCGCAGGATGTCCTGCGGGTTCGCGGATCCTTCGGTGAGGAAGTCGCCGGCCGAGACCTTCTGGCCGCTCTCCACGTTCAGCCGAGCGTTGTGCTCGACTTCGTAGACGCGCTCCTCGATCTCCTTCATCGCGATCGTGAGCTTGCCGTTCGACGCCATTTTCAGCGTGCCTGAGACGGGCGATGGCATGTCGGTCTTGCCCTTCGTGCGGCGCTCCGGCTTCGCGATGGGCTGGCCGGCCGTGACCTCGTCGCCATCGGCGATCGCAAGCACGTATCCGGCGGGAACGCTGATCGGAACGATGTAGTCCTGCGAGTTGCGCACGAGGATCTTCCGCGAGCCATCCGGATCGCGGACGATCTCGGCGACGCCGTCGATCTCGCAGATGATCGCCATGCCCTTGGGCACGCGCGCTTCGAAGATCTCCTCCACGCGCGGGAGGCCCATCGTGATGTCCTTGCCCACGGCGGCGACGCCACCGGTGTGGAACGTGCGCATCGTGAGCTGCGTGCCCGGCTCGCCGATGGACTGGGCCGCGATGATGCCTACGGCCTCGCCCGCATCCACGAGCTTGCCGCTCGCGAGGTTGCGTCCATAGCAGGCGCGGCAGATCCCGTGCTTCGCGTGGCAACCGAGCGGCGAGCGCAGGCGGACCCGCTTCACGCCCGACTCGGCGATGGTCTTGGCGAGGACGTGATCGACGTCGTCGCCACGCTTCGCGATGATCGCGCCGGTCTTGGGATGCACGACCTCCTGCGCGAGCAGGCGGCCGAACATGCGGTCCTGGAAGGGCTCGACGATGCCCGGCTCGTCGGCGCTCGCGAAGATGCCGTCCTCGTCGCCGCAATCCTCGATCCGGACGATGACGTCCTGCGCCACGTCCACGAGGCGGCGGGTGAGGTAGCCGGAGTCGGCGGTGCGGATGGCCGTGTCGGCCAGACCCTTGCGGCCACCGTGCGTCGAGATGAAGTACTCGAGGACCGTGAGGCCCTCGCGGAAGTTCGAACGGATCGGCAGGTCGATGATGCGGCCCTGCGGGTCGGCGATGAGGCCGCGCATACCGCCGATCTGACCCATCTGCTGGGTGTTACCGCGGGCGCCGGACGTGGCCATCATGTAGACGGACCCGCGGCGATCGAGCGCGTCCATCATCGAGTGGATGACGGTGCTCGTCGCGTCGGTCCAGATCTTCACCGTCTTTTCGTAGCGCTCCTGCTCGCTGATGAGGCCGCGCTGGAACTGTCGGTCGATCTCGATGACCTGGACTTCGGCGGCGTCGACGGTTTCCTTCTTGTCGGATGGGATCGTGACGTCGTCGATGGAGATCGAGACGCCGGCGTTCGTGGCGGCGGAGAACCCGAGCGACTTGATGCGGTCGACGACCTCGGCGGTCATCTCGTTGCCGTGGCGCTCGAAGACGGTCGTGACGATGTCGCGGATCGCTCCGCGGTCGAGCGTGCGGTTCACGAAGCGCATGTCCTCGGGGAGGATCGCGTTGAACAGGACGCGGCCCACCGTCGTGTCGACGATCTTGCCGGCGAACGGGAAGCGGATGGGCGTCTGGTACTTCACAAGGTCCATGTCGAACGCCGACTGCACCTCGTTGAAGTCGCCGAAGATCTGGCCGTCGCCGTTCGCCGGGGCCCGTGGGTCGAGCGTGAGCCAATAGGTGCCGAGGACCATGTCCTGGCGCGGGGTGACGACGGGCTGACCGTCGGCCGGCTTCAGGATGTTGCGCGTCGAGAGCATGAGATTCTTCGCCTCGGCCTGCGCCGCGGCGGAGAGCGGAACGTGGACGGCCATCTGGTCGCCGTCGAAGTCGGCGCCGAACGCTTCGCAGACGAGCGGATGGATCTGGATCGCGTTGCCTTCGATGAGCTTCGGCATGAACGCCTGGATGCCCAGACGGTGCAGCGTGGGCGCGCGGTTCAGCAGGACCGGGTGGTCCTTGATGACCTCTTCGAGGACGTCCCACACCTCGGGAGACACGCGCTCGACGTAGCGCTTCGCGCTCTTGATGTTGTGCGCGAGGCCACGCTCGACGAGCTGGCGCATGACGAACGGCTTGAACAGCTCGAGCGCCATCTTCTTCGGCAGACCGCATTCGTGGAGCTTCAGGTCGTTGCCGACGACGATGACCGAGCGGCCGGAGTAGTCCACGCGCTTGCCGAGCAGGTTCTGGCGGAACCGGCCCTGCTTGCCACGGAGCATGTCCGAGAGGCTCTTGAGCTTGTGGTTACCGGTGCCGCTGATGGCACGGCCGCGGCGGCCGTTGTCCATGAGGGCGTCGACCGCCTCCTGGAGCATGCGCTTCTCGTTCCGGATGATGATCTCCGGCGCGCCGAGCTCGAGGAGCCGCTTGAGGCGGTTGTTGCGGTTGATGACCCGGCGGTACAGGTCGTTGAGGTCGCTCGTGGCGAATCGGCCACCGTCGAGCTGCACCATCGGGCGCAGGTCCGGCGGGATGACCGGAAGGATGCTGAGGATCATCCATTCGGGCGACGCGCCCGAGCGGAGCAGAGCCTTGATAAGGCGGAGGCGCTTGATGGACTTCTTGCGCCGCTGGCCGGTGGTCGTGCGCATCTCGCCCTGCAGACGGAGCGCGTCCTTCTCGAGATCCATCTGGCGCATGAGCTCGAGGATCGCCTCGGCGCCCATCTGCGCACGGAAGAAGCGGAACTTGTCCGCGGCCTGACGGTAGTCGGCCTCGGTCATGATCTCCTGGAGCTTGATCGACTCGGCGTCCTCACGGCGGTTCTTCGCCTCGTCGCGGACGACCTGGACGTCGGGGGCGATCTCCTGGCGAACGACGCCGAGGTCCTGGTCGGCGCGCATGCGGATGTCGGTGATCTTCTTCTCCGACTCGCTGCGGGCCTGCTCCTCTTCCTTGCGGCCGGCCTTCACGAGCGCGTCGAGCTGCTTCTGCAGTGAGCGCTGGAGCTGCGTGAGCATGGACTTCGTGACGTTGTCGCCCTTGCTCACGATGGTCAGGTCGGCCTGCTTGAAGATGATGTCCTTGGAGGCGGGCTTGCCGACCGCCTCCTCGAGCTGCTCCTTCACCTTCGACGCGGCGGTCGTGAGGGCGTCGCTGTCCTGCGCGAGCTGCTCCTCCATCTGACGGACCTTCTGCTCGGTCGTCGTCCGGATGCGCATGATCTCGGCGTTCGCGCGCGCCTCGATGGCGCCGGTGCGGTCCGAGATCGTCTGCTCGAGCCGGCGGATCTTCGCCTCCGACTCTTCCTCGATCGTCTGCATGACGCGCTCGCGCTGGTGCTCGTCGATGTGCGTCACGACGTAGAGCGCGAAGTACAGGATGCGCTCCAGGTTCCGCGGCGACATGTCGAGCAGGATCCCGAGGCGGCTCGGCGTCCCCTTGAAGAACCAGATGTGCGAGACCGGCGACGCGAGCTGGATATGGCCCATGCGCTCGCGGCGGACCTTCGCGCGCGTCACTTCGACGCCGCACTTGTCGCAGATGATCCCCTTGTAGCGGATCCGCTTGTACTTCCCGCAGTAGCACTCCCAGTCACGGGTCGGGCCGAAGATGCGCTCGTCGAAGAGCCCATCTTTCTCCGGCCGCAGGGTGCGGTAGTTGATCGTCTCGGGCTTCGTGACCTCGCCGCTCGACCACGAGCGGATCTGGTCCGGTGACGCGAGCGAGATGCGGATCGCGTTGAACTCGTTGACTTCAAGCATCAGTTATTCACCACTCTCAAGACCGCTGATGTTGATGCCGAGATCCGGCGAGGAATACGCGGCCGCGTCCTCGATGAACCGGATCTCTTCTTCGTTGTCGTTGAGCACCTCGACCGACAGGCCGAGGGACTGCAGCTCCTTGATGAGCACCTTGAAGCTTTCCGGAACTCCGGGCGGCTGGATGTCCTCGCCCTTCACGATGGCCTCGTAGGTCTGGACACGGCCCATGACGTCGTCCGACTTCACGGTGAGCAGCTCCTGGAGGATGTATGCGGCGCCATATGCCTCGAGCGCCCACACTTCCATCTCGCCGAAGCGCTGACCACCGAACTGCGCCTTGCCACCCAGCGGCTGCTGCGTGATGAGGGAGTACGGGCCCGTCGAGCGCGCGTGGATCTTGTCCTCGACGAGGTGGTGCAGCTTCATCATGTAGATGTAGCCGACGGTGATGTTCTGCTCGAATCCCTTGCCGGTGCGGCCGTCGCGCAGCATGACCTTGCCGCTCTCGGGCAGGCCGGCCTCGAGGAGCGCCTTCTTGATGGCGGGCTCGCGCGCGCCGTCGAACACCGGCGTCGCGACGTGAAGGCCGAGCGCCTCCGCGGCCCATCCGAGGTGCGTCTCGAGGATCTGGCCGATGTTCATACGCGAAGGAACACCGAGCGGGTTGAGCACGATGTCGACCGGCTTGCCGTCCGGAAGGAACGGCATGTCCTCCACCGGGAGGATCTTCGCGATGACGCCCTTGTTGCCATGGCGTCCGGCCATCTTGTCGCCGACGCTGATCTTGCGCTTCTGCGCGACGGCGACGCGGATCATCTTGTTGACGCCGGGCAGCAGCTCGTCGTTGTTCTCGCGGCTGAACACCGCGACATCGACGACCTTGCCGTGCTCGCCTGAGGGCAGCCGCAGCGAGGAGTCCTTCACCTCGCGCGCCTTCTCACCGAAGATCGCGCGGAGCAGGCGCTCCTCTGCGGTGAGCTCGGTCTCGCCCTTCGGCGTGATCTTGCCGACGAGGATGTCCTGCGGGCCGACCTCGGCGCCGATGTAGACGATGCCGTTCTCGTCGAGGTCGGCGAGCGCTTCCTCACCGACGTTCGGGATGTCGCGGGTGATCTCCTCAGGACCGAGCTTGGTGTCACGCGCTTCGCACTCGTACTTCTCGATGTGGATCGAGGTGAAGCGATCGTCCTGCACGAGACGCTCGGACAGAATGATGGCGTCCTCGTAGTTTCCGCCCTCCCAGGGCATGAATGCGACGAGGATGTTCTGGCCGAGCGCGAGCTCGCCGTTGTCGGTCGAGTACGAGTCGGCGAGGACCTGCCCCGCCTCGACGCGCTCGCCCACCTTCACCAGCGGACGCTGGTTGAAGCAGGTGCCCTGGTTGGTGCGGATGAACTTCTGGAGCTTGTAGCGGAATGCCTCGGTCGCGCCTTCCTCGACCCAGATCTCGGCGGCTGACACGGAGCGCACGACACCGTCGGCCCGCGCCAGGACGACCTGACCGGAGTCCTTCGCGGCGCGGTACTCGATGCCGGTGCCGATGATCGGCGCCTCGGGGCGCACGACCGGAACGGCTTGCCGCTGCATGTTCGAGCCCATGAGCGCGCGGTTCGCGTCGTCGTGCTCGAGGAACGGGATGAGCGCGGCCGACACGGAGACGATCTGCTTGGGGGACACATCCATGTAGTCCGCGTTCGCCGGCGGGGCCTCGTGGTATGCGTCGCCGCGGTGCACCTGCACGCGGTCGTCGAGGAAGAAGCCCTTGTCGTCGAGACGCGCGTTCGCCTGCACCACCGTCGCGAGCTCCTGCTCGTCGGCGGTGAGGAAGACGATCTCGTCCGAAACGCGCGGCCGATCCTTCGCTCCGTCCTTGACGATGCGGCGGAACGGCGACTCGATGAATCCGTAGGGATTCACGCGCGCGTACGTCGCGAGCGAGCCGATGAGACCGATGTTCGGTCCTTCCGGTGTCTCGATCGGGCAGATCCGGCCGTAGTGGCTGTAGTGGACATCGCGGACGTCGAACCCGGCGCGCTCACGCGAGAGGCCGCCCGGGCCGAGGGCCGAGAGGCGGCGCTTGTGGGTGAGCTCGTCCAGCGGATTGGTCTGCTGCATGAACTGCGACAGCTGGCTGCCTCCGAAGAACTCCTTGATCGCGGCCACGACGGGCCGGATATTGATGAGCTCCTTCGGCGTCGCCTTCTCGGGCTCGACGATGGACATGCGCTCGCGCACGACGCGCTCCATCCGCAGGAGTCCGACGCGGAACTGCTGCTGGATGAGCTCGCCGACGGCGCGCACGCGGCGGTTGCCGAGATGGTCGATGTCGTCCGCGTTGCCCTTGCCGTTGTTCAGCTCGACCATGCGGCCGACGATGCGCACGAGGTCGTCGTTCGTGAGCGTTCGCTGCGACATCTCGAGGTCGAGGCCGAGCTTGCGGTTGAGCTTGTAGCGGCCGACCTTCGCGAGGTCGTAGCGGCGGAAGTTGAAGAACAGCGACTGGACGAGGTTGCGCGCGTTGTCGATCGTCGGCGGGTCGCCCGGACGAAGACGCTTGTAGACCTCGACCAGACCCTCGTTCGTGTTCGTGGTCGGGTCGCGGTCCAACGTCGACTGGACGTACTGGTGCTCGGCGTCGACGTCGATCGCGGTGAACAGCGCCTTGATCTCTTCGTTCGTCGAGTAGCCGACGGCGCGCAACAGCGTCGTCACCGGCAGCTTCCGCTTGCGGTCGACCTTCACCGACATGACGTCCTTGTTGGACGTCTCGAACTCAAGCCACGCGCCGCGGTTCGGGATGAGCTTCGCGTAGAACAAGCGGCGTCCGGTCGTGGGGTCGTCGACGGCGGTGAAGTACACGCCTGGCGAGCGCACGAGCTGCGACACGACGACGCGCTCCGCGCCGTTGATGACGAACGTGCCCTTGTCGGTCATCCATGGGAAGTCCCCGAGGAAGACGTCCTGCTCCGAGACCTCGCCGGTCTCCTTGTTCACGAGCTCGACGCGCGCCCACAGCGGCTTGCTGAACGTCAGGTCCTTGGTGCGGCACTCCTCTTCGGAGTACTTCGGCTCACGGAACTCGCTCGAGATGAAACGCAGGTCAAGGTTCTTCCCGGTGAAGTCCTGGATCGGCGAGATCTCGGTGAACAGCTCACCCAAACCCTCTTCGCAGAACCACTTGAAGCTGTCGAGCTGGGTCT
The DNA here is from genome assembly GCA_036523395.1 of Candidatus Limnocylindria bacterium. Classification (NCBI taxonomy): domain Bacteria; kingdom Bacillati; phylum Chloroflexota; class Candidatus Limnocylindria; species Candidatus Limnocylindria bacterium. Next base: position 7,490 of record DATDEH010000047.1, read on the forward strand.
GGATCAGATTCGGTAGCGGCAGTACCTCGGGCAGAGACGCGAAATTCCGTCGAACGCGCGCGGACGAAAAGACCCGGTCGAGGGTGATGGACATAGACGGACCCTCCTCAGGCGCTTAGGTGGGGCAGACGCATAGAGAGACGGGGACAGACCTGTGGCAAGGCCCATATCGTAGGCCGTGATCTAGTGACCGGTCAAGCCGCGGGAACCGTTAAATCTCTACGCGAGCCCAGGGCTTGTCAAGACCCCTTCTCACCAGCCGGAGCCGGCAGGGTCAGGCGTCAGAAGTCCGTAAAACGGGCCGTTTCGCCCCCGTTCGGACGGAACACCGGCCGTGCGCCTGCGTATTCTCGGCAAGCAGATGGACGAGCAGAAGGCGACCGACACACCACCGGCGCCCGCCAAGAAGTCGGTCCTGACGCGGCGCACCGTGCTGGCGGCGGCGGCGACCGCCGGAGCGGGCGTCGCGGCGGCACGCCTGCTCGCCCTGGCGAACGAGCCGACCTTCGAGCGCGTTCCCGTGACGGGCACCCTCGCCAACAAGACCGGACTCGACTGGGTCGCGCCACTCGGCAACGAAGCGGCGCGCGTCTCGCACCTCCTCCGGCGCGCCACCTTCGGGGCGTCCGCCGAGGAGCTCGAGAAGGCGCAGGCCGACGGATACGCGCGCACTGTCGATCGGCTCCTCGAAACGAAGACCAGTGAGCCGCCGGTGCTCGCCGGCGCCGATGAGGCGAGCCAGGAGAACCCGCTCAACCCCGGTGCGCTGCAGCAGTGGTGGATCGACTGGTTGACCAGCAGCCCGACTCCGTTCGCCGAGCGCATGACGCTCTTCTGGCACGGGCATTTCACGTCGGACTTCCGCAAGGTCGGCAATCAATTCCCGTTCCTCTACTGGCAGAACCTCACCTGGCGGAGGAACGCGCTGGCGGATCTCAAGACGATGCTCTACGGCGTCACGATCGACCCGGCGATGCTGCGCTACCTCGACCTCGGCAACTCGACCGCGCAAAGCCCGAACGAGAACTACTCGCGCGAGCTGATGGAGCTCTTCACGATGGGCCCCAAGGCGTTCACCGAAGACGACGTGCGTGCAGGCGCGAAGGCCATGGCCGGCTGGAGAGAGCCGCGCACGCAGGCGATGATCGACGCGGATCTGAAGCGCCAGCAGATGCGCACCGGCCAGCCGCCGCGCAATACGCCCAAGGCGGACACCGTGAAGACCGGGATCTACGAAGCGCAGCGCGGGTACCGCGGTCCCGCGTTCGCCTTCCTCGGCGAGACAAAAGCGTGGAGCACCGACGCCGTCCTCGACAAGATCCTGCAGCAGGACGCGACGGCCCCCTTCCTCGTCACCAAGCTCCTCACAGCCTTCGTGACGCCGACGCCATCCGATGCCTACGTCGCGCGTCTCGCCGCCGGGTACCGGAGAAGCCGCTACGACACGAAGGCGCTCATGCGCGACATCCTGATGAGCCCAGAGTTCACGGCCGCGGACACGTACCGCGCGCTCATCAAGTCGCCGACCGAGCTGATGATCCACACCGCGAAGGCCCTCGGTGACAAGACGCTCACCCGCCTGATCGCGGGTCAGGGCCAGGGCATGGGCCAGACGCTGTTCGATCCGCCCAGCGTCGGCGGCTGGCCTGAGAACGAATCCTGGGTGTCGTCGAACACCATGCTTGCCCGCGCCAACTTCGTGACCTCGGCGGTGCAGGCGGTGAAGAAGCTCCCGTCCGCCGCCAACGCGCACAACACGCAGATCGACGGGGTCATGTCAGCGCAGACCTTGAAGCTGCTCAACGAGGCGGCGGATGACCGGCGTCGCTGGTCGATCCTCCTCGCCTCGCCAGAGTTCCAGCTGAAATAAAGGAGCACCGAGATGGTCGCCAGTGTCGACAAGATCGGACGCCGCGAGTTCCTTCGCGCCGGGCTGGTGTTCGGTGCCGGAGCCGCCGGGCTCGCGGCGGGCTACGCCGCGGTGCCGGACGTCTTCGCGCGCGCCATGTACGCCGCGAAGCAGGAGAAGGTCGTCAACGACAAGGTCCTGGTGATGATCCAGCTCGCTGGCGGCAACGACGGGCTCCAGTCCGTTATCCCGATCGCCGACCAGACCTACCGCGACATGCGGCCGCAGCTCTCGAAGTCGGCGGATGACGCGCTCCCGATCTCGAAGGACTTCGGACTCAACAAGAACCTGGCCGGAACGAAGAAGCTCTGGGACGACGGCAAGCTCGCGATCGTCCAGGGCGTCGGATATCCGAAGCCGTCGTTCTCACACTTCGACTCGATCCGAGTGTGGGAGACGGCCGATCCGGAGCGCCGCCAGCAGGACGGATGGCTGGGCAAGACGATCGCCGACAACTACGACTCCGCCGGGCACCCGCTCGTCGGATGCGCGTGTGGCACCACGGGGATCCCAGGCGCGCTCCGCGATCTCGAGGCGACGCTGACGGTGGTGAACTCGCAGCAGAGCTTCAAGTTCAACGGCGGCGACGAGATGGAGAAGGCGATGGGCGCGCTCTACACGAGCACGCCTGGGATCTACGGAGCGTTGTTCGACACTGCCGTCACGACCGCGCGCGACACGGTCGCGCAGCTGAAGACCTCGGCCGCGTCGTACACGCCGAAGGCGCAGTACACGGACAACGTGCGGCTCGCCATCTCGTCGAAGAACCAGCTCGCTGCGGCGCTGCAGCTCGCGGCCCAGCTCATCGTGACCGGCACCGGCGTGAAGATCCTCCACGTCACGCTCGGCGGTTTCGACACGCACTACACGCAGCAGCAGCGCCACGACGACCTCATGGGCTACTTCGACCAGGCCGTCTCGGCCTTCTACACAGACCTCGCGGCGCACGGCATGTCCGACCGCGTGCTCATCGCGACGTGGTCCGAGTTCGGCCGCCGTCCGAAGGAGAACGCGAGCGCGGGCACCGATCATGGCACATCGGCGCCGGTGTTCCTCATAGGCGACGCGGTGAAGGGCGGGCTGTACGGCGCGGCGCCGAGCCTCACCAAGCTCGACACCGGCGGGAACCTCGCATTCAACGTCGACTTCCGCTCCGTCTATCAGGAGATCCTCGAAGGGCACCTCGAGGTCGACGCGAAGGAAGTCTTCAGCCAGAGCTTCGACAAGCTCGCGATCCTGAAGGCCTAGACCTTGGAACGCTCGAGCCTGCTGCGCGCGGGAGCGGCGCTGTTCGCGGCCGCCGCGTTCGTCGGCTCGGGGGGCTATGTCGTCGCGCATCCGAAGAACGAAACCGCACCGCTGCAGCCGCCGGCCGAAACGCAGCTGGCGCTGCGGACATCCGCACCTAGCGCGACGCCGGCCCCGACGCGCACCAGCCGAGCGACTGCGGTGCCGCGCATCACCACCGCGCCTGGTGTGCAGGCGACGCGGCTTCCCGGCATCACCTATACGCACGTCTCCTAGGTAGTCTGCGGAGGCGATGGAGAGCCTGACCTTCAACGCGCTCGGTGGCGAATGCGAGCTGTACGGCATCAACGTCGAGGCCGCGGCACTGCGGCAGGGCCAGACCTGGATCACGCGCATGCACGACCGGCTGACGCGATTCGAGCCGAACAGCGAGCTGTCGCGACTCAACGCAGCGGGCGGTCGCTGGCTTCGAGTGAGCCCTGAGCTCGAGGCATTGCTACGCGAATCGCTCCGCGCGTTCGACCTGAGCGACGGACTCGTGAACGTCGCCGTGCTCCCTGCGCTCCTCGCCGCCGGCTATACGCGCGACTTCGCGGCGGGCCCGACGGCACGCACCGCCGCGCCGCTGATCCGTCCACTGCCCGATGTGCTCGACATGCGCCCCGGCGAGGCGCGGCTCGCAGCCGGCGCGGCACTCGACCTCGGCGGCATCGCGAAGGGCTGGCTTGCCGATCGTTTGGCAAAAGACCTCGGTGAGAACGTGCTCGTGAATCTCTGCGGCGATCTCTACGCGCGCGGCGGCGGAACGACCGGCGACGGCTGGCCGGTCGGCTTCGGCGCCAAGACGCTCCTGTTAAAGGACATGGGCGCGGCAACGAGCGGCACGACGAAACGCGCCTGGGCCGGCGGCCATCACCTCATCGATCCGCGCACCGGCCTTCCCGCGCGGACCGACCTGAGCGAAGTCTCGGTGCTTGCCGCGACCGCGACCGACGCGGAGATCTACGCCAAGGTCGCGCTGTTTCTCGGCGCGAGCGCCGCCCCGAACTGGCTCGGGAGCCGCTCGCCGGGGTGGTCGCTCGTCCCGACCCCGCCCCAGCGTGACACGCTCTAGCTCGGGACTCTCGCGCGCGCTTCTGCTCGTAGAGACGCGCAGCGGCGGCCCTGATCCTGGCGGGTACCCGGTAGGCGTTCCGCAGAGGACTCAGCTCCAAGTCCGAACTCATGCCCGGCGTACAAACCAAACCGGGACCCTTGCGGGCCCCGGTCCGGCACCTTTCGCGAGCCCACCGACCAGGCGGTGGACCGGCGGACGACAACGATATCGGGGCGCCCTGCGCAACCGATACCGGTAGCAGAACGTTTGGGCTAGTGGGCGGCTATTTGAGCTCGACCGTGGCGCCCGCGTCCTCGAGCTTCTTCTTGACAGCGTTCGCCTCGTCCTTGCCGATGTTCTCCTTGACCGGCTTCGGAGCCCCGTCCACGAGGTCTTTGGCCTCCTTCAGGCCCAGACCGGTGATCTCCCGGACCGTCTTGATGACGTTGATCTTTGAGGCGCCGGCCTCCTTCAGGACCACGGTGAACTCGGTCTTCTCCTCGGCCTCGGCCGGGGCGGCCGCACCGCCACCACCACCGGCCGCCGCCACGGCGACCGGCGCCGCGCTGACGCCCCAGCGGTCCTGTAGGTACTTGCCGAACTGGGCGATCTCCATGATCGACCAGGACTCGAGCTCGCCCGCGAGTTTGTCGAACTTCGGGTTGCTTTCGGTTGCGGTTGCCATGTCGATCTCCTTCTTATTGCGCGCGTGCGGTCAGCACGCGGATGAGGTTCTGGGCCGGTGCCTGGAAGAGTCCGGTGAGCTGAGCCAGTGGCGCCTGAAGGCTGCCGACGATCTGGCCCTGCAGGTACGCGCGGCTGGGCAGCCGTGCGAGGATCTGAACGTCGTCGACGGACATCGTGTGCCCGCCGATGAACGCGCCGAGGATGCGCAGTGACTTGAGGACACGCGCCTCGTCGACCATGCCCTTCGCGAGCTCGACCTCGTCGATCTTGCCGAGCGCCACCGCCGTCGGTCCGGCGAGCAGCGACGCGAGGGTTCCGCGCTCCGTCTTCGTGGCCGCACGCGTGAAGAGGCTGTTCTTCACGACGTGGTACTCCACGCCCTTCGGGCGGAGGCGCCTCCGCAGCTCTTGTAGCTCGCCGACCTTCAGGCCGCGGTAGTCGGTGACGATGACCGCGGTCGACCCGCGGAGCTGCTCCGCGAGCGCGTCCACGGCCCGGCTCTTCGCCGGGATGCCGCCGCCCTTCCGCTTGACCTTGGGTCCCGTCTTGATCTTCGCCATGTCACCCCCTGAGAACTACGAAGCCCTCGTTCCCGAACGGAAACGAGGGCAACAGCACGGCGACCGCCGTACTTCGTTCTCGCCTCCGCAGGACTTATCCCTTTCGGGCGCCGGCTTCTCTGGCTATTCAGTTGTGCGCTACGTGAATTATGCGGTCGCGCGACCCGCGAGTCCAAGCGTCGCGCCGAGATCCAGCTTCACGCTCGGCCCATGAGTGCTCGTGAGATGGGCGGCTCGCACGTACTGGCCCTTCACGCCGGCCGGCCTGGCGCGGTTGATCGCCTCGACCACCGTCGCGAGATTCTCGACCAGCGCCTGCTCGCTGAAGGAAGCCTTGCCGACGACGGTGTGGATCACCGCGGTCTTGTCCACGCGGAACTCAACGCGGCCGCCCTTGGCATCGCGCACCGCCTTCGCGACATCGAAGGTCACGGTCCCCGACTTCGGGTTCGGCATCAGGCCTCGTGGACCCAGGACGCGACCGAGCTTACCGACCTGGCCCATGAGATCGGGGGTAGCAACGGCGACGTCGAATTCCATCCACCCGCCCTCGATCCGCTTCGCGAGATCCTCCGCTCCGACGACGTCGGCGCCCGCGGCCTGCGCCTCACGCGCCTTGTCGCCCTGAGCGAACGCGATCACGCGCACGGTCTTGCCGGTGCCGTGCGGGAGCACGGCGGCGCCACGGACCATCTGGTCCGCGTGCTTGGGGTCGACGCCCATGCGCATGTGCAGCTCTACGGTCGTGTCGAACTTCGCCTGGCTGGTTTCCTTGACGAGCTTCACGCCCTCGGCGGGCGGATATTCACGGCTGCGGTCGATCTTCTTCGCGAGCTCCGTGTAGCGCTTGCCGTGCTTCTTCTCTGGCATGTGCGTCCCCTTTCGGCCATTCGGCCTCCCGTCTATCGCGCGGTACACGCACCTTTCGGTGGACCCTGATCGTAACGCTAGGAGCCGATCTCGACTCCCATGCTTCGCGCCGTGCCTTCGACCATCTTCATCGCGCCTTCGATGGAGGTGGCGTTGAGGTCGGCCATCTTCGTCTCGGCGATCTTCTTCACCGCGGCGCGGCTGATCTTCCCCACCTTCTCCTTGTTCGGCTTGCCCGAGCCCTTCTCGATCCCGGCCTCGCGTCGGATGAGGTCCGCGGCCGGCGGGCTCTTCGTGACGAAGGTGTACGAGCGATCCTCGAAGACCGTCACCACCGCGGGCACGACGGTGCCGGCGAGCGGCGCGGTGCGCTCGTTGTACTCCTTGATGAACTGGCCCATGTTGATGCCGTGCGGTCCGAGCGCCGTGCCGACGGGCGGCGCGGCAGTGGCCTTACCCGCTTGGATCTGGACCTTGACGACCGCCTTGATCTTCTTCGCCATCTAATTCCTCGCAGGGGCTTCGCCCCTTCCACCCCTTGTCATTTCACCAGCTTTTCGATCTGCAGGAAGTCCAGCTCGACCGGCGTCTCGCGGCCGAAGATGGACACCAGGACCTTGACCTTATTGCGCTCGGGGTTGACCTCGTCAACGACACCGTGCAGATCGGTGAAGGGTCCGTCCGTGACGCGCACGGCCTCGCCCTTCGTGAAGGCCACCTTGTATTTCGGCGCGTCGAGCTTGATCTGTCGCAGGATCGCCCGCACCTCGGTGTCGGTGAGCTCGGTCGGCTTGTTGCCGCTGCCAACGAAGCTCGTGACGCCCGGCGTGTTGCGCACCACGTACCAGGAGTCGTCGCTCATCACCATCTCGACGAGGACGTAACCCGGGAAGATCTTGCGCTCGACCGGATGGCGCTTGCCGTTCTTGATCTCAATCTCTTCCTCAGTAGGGACGAGGACCTGGAAGATCTTGTCGCCCATGTCCATCGACTGGATGCGGTGCTCGAGGTTCGTCTTCACCTTGTTCTCGTAGCCCGAGTACGTGTGGATGACGTACCAGCGGCGGCCGGTGTCGGCCTGCGGCTCCGCGGTCGGCGTGGCAGCGGAAGGTCTCTCCGGCTCGGGTTCTGGTGCGGGGGCGATCTCGGGCTCGGCCTCCGCGACGGCACCGGCCCGGCGCAGCATTTTCTTGGCCTCGTCGACCGAGACCTCCTCGTCAGGCTGCGCGGTGCCGAGGAACGCGCGCGCGGCGAGAGTGGCCTCTTCGTCCGAGAGCTTCGCGGCGTCGATGCCGCTGCCTTGCTCCGCCCCCGCTTCCTCGGGCGCGCCGTCGTCCGGCGCGCTCTCCCCCGGTGCGCCCTCACGCGGTTCGTCCTGCTCGCTTCGCTCCTGCTCGTCCATGCCGCTCCTTACTACTGCGTCGGTGGGGCCGTTGGCGTCGGCGACCCGACGATGCCTCTAGTGATCACGAGAGTGAACAGGTTGTCGAAGAGGAAGATGTACGCGGCGATCAGTGCCGAGATGACGAGCACGATGAGCGTCAGACGGAGGACCGTCTCACGGCTGGGCCAGGTCACCTTGCGCAGCTCTGACCACGCTTCCTGCGCGAATTCGATCGGGCTCTGGCGCGGCGCTCTTGGCGCCCTCATCGCTGCGGTCGTCATACCTTTTTATCCATTCCTTCCAGCACGGCAGGAGAGACTCGAACTCTCAACCTACGGTTTTGGAGACCGTTGCTCTGCCAGTTGAGCTACTGCCGTATGTCTGCCTGCGGCAGCCATACGGCAGCCGCACTCCCTCACCATCTATCTAGTTTCCCGGTGCGGTGTGTGTTTCCGGCAACGTGGGCAGAACTTCGACAGCTCGATCCGGTCCGGATCGTTCTTCCGGTTCTTCGTCGTCGCGTATGTGCGCGACCGGCAGGTCGAGCACGCCAGCGTCAGGATCGGTCGGTTGTCTTTGGCCATGTCCTTATTACTCCAGGATCTTCGTCACCACGCCGGCGCCGACGGTCTTGCCGCCTTCGCGGATGGCGAAGCGCAGACCCTCTTCGAGAGCGATCGGGGTGATGAGCGTGACGGTGAGACTCACGTTGTCGCCGGGCATGACCATCTCGGTCCCCGCCGGCAGCTCGGCCGAGCCGGTGACGTCGGTGGTGCGGATGTAGAACTGCGGGCGGTAGCCGTTGAAGAACGGGGTGTGCCGGCCGCCCTCCTCCTTGGAGAGCACG
>DATDEH010000048.1 GCA_036523395.1 Candidatus Limnocylindria bacterium
GAGGACACGTTCACGATCGCCGCCGCCGATCGTGTCGCGCTCGCGATCGCCAACCGCCGGGTGCTCGAGACCGCGCAGCGCCAGGCCACGACCGACGGCCTCACCGGGCTACACAACCGCCACTTCCTCCGCGAGCAGCTCCGCCTGCTGCACTCGCTCGCGACGCGCCACGGCCAGAGCTACGCCGTCATCGCGTTCGACGTCGACGGCCTGAAGCAGGTCAACGACACCTACGGCCATGAGACCGGCGATCTCGCGCTCCGCGGATTCGCGAACGTGCTCCGCAAGACGGCGCGCGGGTCGGACGTGGGCGTGCGGACGGGCGGCGACGAATTCCTGGTCCTGATCCCGCGCGGCGGCCTGGACGATGCCCGCGTGCTGGCCGAGCGGGTGCGGGAGGCTCTCGCGGCGCAGGGCCGCGCCGAACCGCACACTGCGATCACGGTGAGCGCCGGTGTGAGCGCGTGGCGCACCGGCCGCACGGCCGAGGACACGGTGGAGGCCGCCGACGCGATGCTGTATGCGGCCAAGCGGGCAGGAAAGGACCGCATCATGACCGAGACGACCGAGGCGGCGGCCGGGACCTAGCGACCGCTCGCCTTGACAGGGTTTTCGGCCCTGCCTACAGTGTTAGCAGTCCACCAGGGCGAGTGCTAATTCAAAACGACGGCCCCAGCCGGGCACCGGCGCGGGCGAAGTGAAGGGGGAAATTCGAATGCCAGCAGTCGCAGAGAAGATCAAGCTCAAGCCGCTCGGATCCCGCGTGGTCATCAAGGCCCTCGACCGTGAGGAGACCACCAAGAGTGGGATCTTCCTACCCGATACCGCGAAAGAGAAGCCGATGGAAGGCCGCGTCCTCGCGGTCGGTCCCGGCGACCGTGACGAGGACGGCAAGCGCGTTCCGGTCGAGCTCAAAGAGGGCGAGCGCGTCCTCTACCAGAAGTACGCCGGAACGGAATTCAAGCTCGATGGTGAGGAGTACCTGATCCTGTCGGAGAAGGACGTCCTCGCGCGCATCGAGGAATAGGGAGAGGGATAAACATGGCAAAGCAACTCGTATTCACCGATGAGGCGCGCAAGAAGCTGAAGCAGGGCGTCGACGTCATGGCGAACGCCGTGAAGACCACGCTCGGCCCGAAGGGCCGCAATGTCGCGCTCGACAAGAAGTTCGGATCGCCGACCGTGACGCACGACGGCGTCACCGTCGCGCGCGAGGTCGAGCTCGAGGATCCATTCGAGAACATGGGCGCACAGCTGCTCAAGGAGGCCGCGACGAAGACCAACGACATCGCCGGTGACGGCACGACCACATCGGTCGTCCTCGCGCAGGCCATCGTTCACGAGGGTCTGCGCAACATCGCCGCTGGCGCGAACCCGATGCTCCTGAAGCGCGGCCTCGAGAAGGGTGGCGCGGCTGTCGTCGAGGCCATCAAGGCCGACGCAAAGGAAGTCAAGGGAAAGGCCGAGATCGCGCAGATCGCGACGATCTCCGCCGCCGACGAGAGCATCGGTCAGCTCATCGCTGACGTGATGGACAAGGTCGGTCGCGAGGGCGTGATCACTGTCGAGGAGTCCAAGGGCCTGCAGTTCGAGACCGAGTTCGTCGAGGGCATGCAGATCGACCGCGGTTACATCTCGGCGTACTTCGTCACCAACGCGGACCGCATGGAAGCCATCATCGAGGACCCGTACATCCTCATCACCGACAAGAAGATCTCCGCGATCACCGACATCCTGCCTGTGCTCGAGAAGCTCGTGCAGGTCTCCAAGAACCTCATCATCGTCGGAGAGGACATCGACGGCGAGGCGCTCGCCACGCTCGTCGTGAACAAGTTGCGCGGCACGCTCAACGTGCTCGGCGTCAAGGCGCCGGGCTTCGGTGACCGCCGCAAGGCGATGCTCGAGGACATCGCGATCCTCACCGGTGGCCAGGTCATCACCGAAGAGGCCGGCCGCAAGCTCGACTCAACGACGATCCAGGACCTCGGACGCGCTCGCCGTGTTACGGCGACCAAGGACGAGACCACCTTCGTCGAGGGTCACGGCGACCAGGACAAGATCCTGGCCCGCGTGAAGCAGATCAAGGCACAGATCGAAGAGACGACCAGCGACTTCGACAAGGAGAAGCTCCAGGAGCGTCTCGCGAAGCTCGCCGGCGGCGTCGCCGTCATCAAGGTCGGCGCGGCCACAGAGGTCGAGCTCAAAGAGAAGAAGCACCGCGTCGAGGACGCGCTCTCGGCTGCCCGCGCGGGCGTCGAAGAGGGCATGGTCCCGGGCGGCGAGGTCACCCTGCTCAACGCCATCAAGGCTCTGGACAAGGTCAAGGCCGAGGGCGATGAGCTCACCGGTGTGAACATCCTGCGGCGCGCGCTCGAGGAGCCGTTCCGTCAGCTCGTCGCGAACGCCGGACACGATGGCTCGGTCATGCTGGACGGCATCCGCCGCAAGCAGGCCGAGACCAAGTCCAACGTCTGGGGCTACGAGGTCATCAAGAACGAGATCGTCGACCTGTTCAAGGCCGGCGTGATCGACCCCGCCAAGGTCGTCCGGTCTGCGGTCGAGAACGCGGTGTCCATCGGCGCGATGATCCTGACCACCGAGGCGCTCATCACGGACCTTCCCGAGAAGGAAAAGGCTCCCGCGATGCCCGGTGGCGGCGGGATGGACTATTAGCCGCTGTCAGGCGACGCAGGAAGAGAGCCCCGCCGGAACTAACGGCGGGGCTCTTCTTTACTGCGCGAATCGCGCGCGCCAAGAGATCGAGACACCGCAGATACGTTCACAACGAAGATGCAACCAGCGCGGACGCAGACCTCACCACTAAACGGGGTCTAGTTGGGCTGCGCGGGGTCACCGCTCGCTCACCCACCAACGCTGCGGCGGCCCCGCGCCTTTCATCTAGATAGCCGAGACGCAAAGAAGCAGGTGTTTCGGTGATTACGCGCGCCGTGTGATCCTAGTGAGCACGGCCGACAACTCGAACGCGACGCGCGCGACCCAGCTTCGGCAGCCCAAACGGCGTATCGGGTCAGGGCTGAGTAGCGGGTATCCCACCATCCCCGGCCGTCCTGGATCCAACACGCCCTACTCGCTCACCTGACCCGACGCCGCGTCCGACAGGCCTAACCGGTCGCGGTGGAGATCCGGTTGAGCCCCAGTGCGCACGCGGTCGAACTGCCGCCGAAGCTACTCGACGTTGTTCACCGACCCGGCGTCGGGCGGACCGAGGAGGCGCATCGCGATTGTCACGCTTCGCCGCGCGCGCTGCTCCTCCCGCGAGGACTCGTCGCGTCCCTGTGCGTCCGCGCTGGTCGCGCGAGCTTCTGCGCCCTCCACCAAGATCGGTTCCATATGCCCAACACACACTGACATCCATTGTCTGCGGGTTGGATGGGAAGCGGTCGAGTTTCGGTTGGGTCACCATGTGAGGAGTCGCGAGGCACGGAGGCGCTCTGGGATACCGGTCTTTGCCGACGCGTAGACGTCGAGCAGATCGCGCGCGACATTCTCGATGCGGAACTTCTCACGAGCCCGCACGGCCGCTCTTGCGCCGAGGTCAGCTCGACGGTCCGCATCCTGGACGAGCCGCAGCAGCTCGCGCGCCAGGCCGACCGGGTCGGCCGGCGGCGCGCATAGGCCAGTCTGGTCGGGCACCAGGAACTCACCAGGTCCGCAGTACGTGATCACTGAAGGCAGCCCTCGTGCCATCGCCTCCAGCAATGCGACCGATCCCGAGCCGAGCGGCGCCGCGAGAGCGAAGACATCGCTCGCATCAAGGAATGGCGCGGGGTCGAGTTGGTGCCCGAGGAAGTGAATGTTGTCCGCGACCGCGAGCTCCGCGGAAAGCGCGTGAAGATGGTCCCGGAGCGGGCCGTCCCCGATCAGCAGCAGGCAGCAGGGCGCGTTGAGCCTCACTTGGGCGAATGCGCGCATCAGGTCGTCGAGGCCCTTCTCGTCCGCGAGGCGCGCCACGCACGCGATGACGACGGCCGAGGTCGGGATCCCAAGCGAGTCACGGATCCGCGCGCGATGCGCCGCGCGGACATCCGGATCGACCTCCGCGATGCGGATGCCCGGCGGGATGCCTACGAAGTTGCGCGGCTCACCCAGCCAGGTACGGCGCAGCGCGGCATTCCTGGCGGAAAGTGTGACGACCGCGTGCAGCAGTCGATCCTTCAGCCGTGTCGCGAGGCGCAGTCGCGTCCCGGGCTCCGCGAACGGCACGTTGTGTTCGGTCAACACGACCGTCGCCGAGGTGGCGATCCGTGCCGCGGTGATGAGAGCGACGCCGCCCGTTGGGCCGCCGGTGTGGACGTGGACGGCATCGGGTCGCCAATCGCGCATGAAGCGGATCACACGCGCGATCGCGACGCTTTGCGCCACGCGGCCGTGGCGGGCGTCGGTGTCGAGCCGCTCGACGCGGGCGCCGGCGGCGGCGAAACGCCCTGCAAGCCCGTCGAACGCGGGCGCGACCGGCACGAGAGCGGCAACCTCAACGCCGCGCCCGACGAGCTCGACCGCGATGTCCACGCATTGGCCCTCCATCCCGCCGACGGTGACCGACTGGAGGGCCAGGAGCACGCGACCAGCCGGCGCTCGCCTTGCCTCCTCTGCGCTCACACCCGGAGGCTAACGGGGCTCCGCGGCTGGCCGCCGCAACCGCCGCTCAACTTTGCCGTATCCACTCCCAAACGGCGGACCGTCAGGCTCCCGGGCGGGTGGGACAGCGAGTTTCTGGGTCCGATGATCGGCTGACCGCGTACGACGCCGCTTGCGGCAGCTCCATCAACGCGGCATTCGCCTGCTTTCAGGGCATGGACCCGTCGCCAGCGATGGCGCCCGTATTTGCCGCGGTGGTGCACCGCAGGACCGGTGGTCGCGACGACGGAACGCATAACCCGCTGAAGCTCGAGGGCGCTGGTTGGGCCGGTTACACCGGGCGCGCGCACCACGCGGGCGCCGGGAGCTCCGCGGACACGGCGTCCTTCTCCACCCTCGACGACGGGTGCCGTGCGGCGGCCCTCGTCATGCAGTTCCGGGATTGCCAGCACGTGCAGGTCGCGTTCCGGACCGGAGACCCATTGCAGTTCGCAGCTGCCATTGAGTCGAGCCCGCTCGCATCGATGATCGAGCTCGCGGGTCTGGTGTCGGCTGTCGAAGCACTCGGGCGTGGTCGCGGCGCGGCCCTCCGCCGAAGGATGTCCGCGCTCACGTCGACGGTGCGCAGCCGGCAGAAGCGCTGCACGGCACTTGGTGGTGGCCAGCCTGATGCGCGCCGAACGTGGACTGAGCCGTTGGCGACTCCGACCCTCGTCTCGGTCATCGTCCCCACGTGCGACCGCCCCGAGATGCTCGCTGAGGCCCTCGCGAGCATTCGTGCGATCGAAGGACCGGACATTCGGTTCCAGATCATCGTGGCCGACAATGGCCACAGCCGGCCCGCCGGGGACGTCGCCGCTCGTTTCGACGCGACATACGCGGCCGTCCAGACGAGGGGTGCCGCCGCAGCACGTAACGTGGGCCTTCGGCTCGCGGCTGGCGACTTCATCGCGTTCCTGGACGACGACGACCTGTGGCTCATGTCGCATGTGCGACCGCACTTGCTCATGCTGGCCGAGCACCCCGAATTCGACGCAGCGATTGGTCAAGCCGTCAACACGGATATCACTGGCCGTGAGCTCGGCCAGCCATGGCCGACGCGCATTCGCTCCGATGGTCGCGTCGCGACCCAATTCTTCTCATTCCACCCGCAGATCGGCACGACCATCGTCCGCGCGAGCGTCGCAAAGCGTGTTGGTGAGTTCGACGAACGACTCAAGGGCGACCAGGATTGGGACTGGCAGCTCCGCCTTGCCGCGATCGCGCGCATCGGATTCGTTCCGCGGCCGTCGGTGCTCTTTCGACAGCGACCGATCGGGACGGACACGCATCTCATGTGGACGAGGCTTCCGTACCTCAGCACGGTCATGTGGCGCAACGCCCTACGGATGCCAGGGAACGTGCGTCTGAGCACCATTACGGCGTTCATCGCCCATCGTGGGACGTACTCGTTCTACTTCGGACAGGCCGCCCGGGCGCACTACAGCGCTGGGGACGTCGCGCTCGCGCGAACGGCGATGCGTTACTCGTTCCTTTCGTCACCGCCACATTTCGCGATGAGCGTGCTTCGCGACAAGTCGATCCGGCTGCTCCTCGTGCCGGTGCTCACGGGAAAGAGCTAGTCCGGATGGCGCGGCCGGCGCCGCACCGTATGTTCGCGGATTAGGTCCGGTCTCCCGGACCCAGAGCACGCAGACGGAGGACGCCGGCCATGACCGAGGTAGCGCCACATTCATTGGGATGGACGTCTCGAAGCACAGCATCGCGATCGCGCTGTTGCGCCCAGGCGAGCACGTCCCGCTCGAGCAGACCATCGCGAACACGCCCAAGGCGGTGCGCAGGCAGCTGCGCCGCTGGGGCGATCCGGCCACGCGGCGCGTCTGCTATGAGGCCGGGCCCACCGGATACGAGCTGCAGCGCCAGCTTCTCGCCGCGGGTGTCGACTGCGCGGTGATCGCCCCGGCGCTGATCCCAAGCGACCCGGGCAGCGCGTGAAGACCGACCGCCGCGACGCGCGGATGCTCTGTCGGCTGCACCGTGCGGGTGAGCTCACCGCGGTGCGTACGCCGAGCCCCGCCGAAGAGATCGTGCGCGACCTGGTCCGGGCGCGTGAGGACCAGACCGAGGACATCCTGCGCGCCCGGCATCGCACCACCAAGCTGCTGCTGCGCCACGGCCGCGCGTACCGCGAGGGCAAGGGTTGGACGGCCAAGCACCTACGCTGGATCCGCGAGCAGCAGTTCGAGAGCGCGCTGCTGGCGTCGCTCCTCGACCATCACCTCGCGGTGATCGAGACCCGCCTGGCCCAGCGCAGCGCGCTCGACGCCGAAATCGCCGCTGTCGCGCACAGCGAGCCGTACGCCGAACCGGTGCGGCGGCTCAGCTGCCTGCGCGGCATCAAGGAGCTCAGAGCGCTGACGCTGCTGGTGGAGGGCCGGTGACTTCACCCGCTTCGCGACGGCCCGACACTTCATGGGCTTCACCGGGCTCACCGCGAGCGAGCGCTCCGGCGGCGAGCGGCGCCGCCAGGGCGCGATCACCAAGACCGGCAACGCCCACCTGCGGCGCATCCTGGTCGAGGCGGCCTGGGCCGCGCCGCGCCGGCCGAGCTTTGGCGCGGCCTTCCGTCGCCGGGTCGCAGGTCAGAGTCCCGACGTCGTGCAGTACGTGATGCGCGCGCAGCAGCGGCTGCACCGGCGGTACTGGCGCATCGCTCAGCGCGGCAAGCCGACTCAGGTCGCGACGGTCGCGGCCGCGCGCGAACTCGCGGGCCTCGTCTGGGGCCTCATGAGCGGACGGACCGCGAGCTGAACGTTGCTGCATCTGGGGCGCGCGCAGCTGGGAGCCCGCGGGCGAGCCCTTCGGAGGGATCCCCGTTTCAGCTATGTGGCGGACCACGGTCCGAGCCACGTGACTAGTGGGGGGCAGCCTCCGGCGTACCACCGACATGCGGGACAGATCCGCGAATATCAGCGTGGCGAAGCGCCGCTGCCACGTGTCCGCGTGCTCCCTTTTGCGCTCGCTCCACCGATCACAGTTGACCGGCCGCGCCATATCAGCGCGAGAGCTCTCGTTCGGTCATCTGGATCTTCCTGTCTTCTGGAAGCTCCAATAGTGTTCAACGAAGTCCGTCAGTCTTAGAACTAGCGCGACCGAGTCGGTCGACTGAGCCACGCCGCACATGCGGCACTCGTGATCTGCGCCGCGGTTACAAGGGCGCCTTGCCATTCCACGGCGCCGGGCACTGCGAGCGTGAACATCCACACCGTGCGTTCGCCGCTCTCGTGACTGTGCGCGATAGCCGGCGGCAGACCGACGGTCACGTTCAGCAGATAGAGCTGGATGAGGACGAGATTGAGCAGCACCACAGCCCGAAGGGCGAGAGCGCCGGCCCCGCGACGCAGCATCCGTGTGGCGAACACGCCCTGCGCGACCCCGGCCGCGAACGAGAGGTTTCCGAACATCGACCCGGCGTGGTCGAGACCGACGGCGATGTGCAGACTCGCCGCGACCAGTAGCGCGAGCGCGCAGGTCTGGCGGACGATCGCCGCGAACGCTGGCCGCTGCTGCTCTGACGCACGGAGGCTCGCGACGAACGTGTGGGCATCGGCCACGCGACCACTCACGGAATGACGGTGATCAACATATACACGCCCTGGTCCTCGAGCCACATGGACCCATCGACGACCGGTCGGAGCCGCAGGATGTACCTACCGGGCGCGGGCGGGGCGTGAACCTGGAAGGTGAACGTGACATTCTGGCCGGGCAAGACCTTCGCCTCGGATTGGACCGCGACGCGGTCGCCGGTCGGCCAGTTCGCAGCGAACGGCTGCCACGCGTCCGCCGAGTCGGTCACGCCGAGGTTGACTTGCTGGCCGAGCACACCACGCACCCAGTTCATTGACCCGGTGTTCCGGAAGGTCACGCTCATCGGGGCGCTCGTCGTGCCCGCGCGAACGGTGGGGTAGGCGCTCTGGCCGACCCATTGGACGTGATAGTCGGCAAGCGTGGTGATGAGGATGAACGCTCCCGCGTTCTCCATCCAGACAGTCCCGTCGATGACGAGACGCAGACCGAGCTTGTAGACGCCTGGCTCGAGCGGGGCGCGGACGTTGAACGCGAACGTGCCGAGCTCGCCGGGGGCCACGACATCCTCGCTCTGCACGGCGGTGCGGTCCGCGCTCGGCCACGCCACCGCAACCAATTCGGAGACGCGCGGGAGCACGACAGGCACGTTATCGAGTGCGCTCGCCTGGAAGGACATGCCGGATCCACGATCGGCCGCGACCGCGCGGTAGAAGTCATCCGCGCTGGCGTAGACGTATGGGGTCGGCTCTCCGCTCACGCCCAGGAGAGCCTGCTGCCCCTGGACGCCCTTGACCCATGGGGCCGTGCCAGTGTTGCGGAAGCGCATGGTCACGCGCCCGATCTGACCAGGCTGCATCGTGAGGTAGTCCGACTGATCGACCCAGCGCGAGTGGAACGCGCTCGCTGGCGGCGGCGTGGGCTGGACGTTCGCGATCGCGGGCGCCGCGGTGGCGGGAGGCATGTGTACGACGGTGCCACCGCCGGTGGTGCCACCGCCGCTGCCACCAACGACCTGCGACGGGGCGGGGACGGTCGGAAGCGCGCCGCTCGGGGTCGGAGCGACGGTCGGTGCCGTGGTCGGCGGCCGGGTGGGCCCGATGGTCGGCGCCACGGTGGGAGCCGGAGTCGGCGGAAGCGTCGGCCCGATTGTCGGTGGCACCGTCGGCGGGAGCGTCGGCCCGATGGTCGGCTGAGTCGTTGGTGCGACGGTCGGCGCTGGGGTCGGCGCGACCGTGGGGGCAGTCGTTGGTGGGGCGGTCGGAGTCGTCCCACCGACACGCGGACCGACCACGCTTGCGTGAGACGCGGTGAACGCGGTCGCCTGCGTGAGGTCGACGGCGAGCTGGTCAGAGGTCTTCGCCGGGAAGAGCGACCACGGCCAAGCGCCGGCGTAGCCCTTGTCGAAGAAGCTTGTGAAGCGGCCCGACGTGTCGGCTCCGGCGTAGTACTCGCCGATCACCAGCGGGTGATCGAGGTCGTACCGCGTTCGGACCGTCGCGTAATCGGTGCACATCGCGCACCAATCACCGCTGCTCATGTAGTCGTACCAGTGGGCCTGGTAGTAGTCGAGGCCCTGGCCCTTCCACATCGGGAGGCCGTCCAGCGTGGCGGAGCCGACGGTGACGTAGGCGCTGCTGTTCGCATGCACCGCGGCACCGATCGCGCGGACCGTCGCCTGGACCGAAGCCTGGTCGATCTTGGCATTCCACACGTCGAGCTCAGGCTCGTTGTAGATCTCCCATGAGAGGATGCGCGGGTTCGTGCGATAACGCGCGAACAGCGGCCCTAGGGCTGTTGCCAACGCAGCGCGCTTCGTCGCGTCGGTCTGCCATGCCGCGGGGAACGCCGAGGGCGCGCTGAAGAGCACAAAGTCGAAGTACAGATCGTGCTTCGCTGCGAGCGCGAGAGCCGCATCGAAGTCGGGAAAAACCGCGGGATCGATGGAGGTCGGAGTTCCGGCGCTGTCCGTTCGGACCTGCCACGCCGTCCCCTCGAAGACCCACCAGCGAATGGTGTGGAGACCAGCGGCCTTCGCCTGCGCGAACCGCGCGTCGAGCGCGGCGTTCACCGCCGAGTTCGAGACGCCAGAGCCGGTGCCACAGCCAAAGTCGCAGGCCCAGTTGTACCAAGGCACATTCGCTCCGTGCACGTAGTACTGCGCGCCCTGCCACAGGATCGAGCTGGCGGCGGCAAGACCCGTCCCCGGCGGCAGCGGCGGCGCAGTCGGCGCGACTGTCGGCGCCACGGTCGGCGCCACGGTCGGCGCGACGGTTGGCGCGACGGTCGGCGGCGCCGGCGGAGCCACCGTGGGAAGCGGCGGCGGGCTGGTCGGTACCGGCGTCGTGCCGACGCCGACGGTGCTGGACCAGACGCCGACGTTCTGAACGACCCACGGGCCACCGTACCAATCGCTGCCCTTGAACTGCACGCTCTGAGTGCCGGCGGGGATCGGCATCCAGAAGGAGTCGAAGTGTTCCTCGCCGAGTTGCTGGCTGTACGCCTGGCGCTGAGCCGCTTGCCATGTCTGGCCGCCGTTGAAGCTCACAGCGAGGCTGCGTCCGATGCCGGTGAAGCGCAGACGCGAGTCAGCCGGCGCCGGTGCCGGGAACGACATCGCGCCCGGGCTGCTCGCGCTCGCCGCACGACGGTCCGCATTCAGGATCGTGAACGGGATCGCCGGCGAGATGGAGACGTTGTCCCAGTGCCAGGTACCGGCTGCGCAGGCGGCGATCCCAGGAGGTGGTCCGCACCCATCGGCCTTCTCCGGGTTGTAGCTGTGGTGGCCGATCGTGAATGTACCGGTCGACCAGCCCAGGTCCGCGATGTTCGTGTCGACCCACCAAGCGTTGACCGACGGGATGCCGAACTTCAGGTGCGTGCGCGAAACGTGAAGCTCGAATGTCGTGCGAACACTGGCGGACACAGCCAGCACCTGCTGGACCGAGAGGCCGTCGTTGGCGCCGACCTGCACTCCGCTGAAGTTCTTGATCACGTTCCCGCGGTAGATCGTCCCCGAGTTGAACTGGTCCTGGCGGATCTGGATCGCGTTCCGCGGGAACCCGTTCAGGTCAACGTCGCCAATGTCACCAGCAAGCTGCAGCTGTTGGTCGAACGGCGTGATCCAGAAATCGAGGAAGTCACGGTTCGAGGTCCTCTGGGTCGAAACGTCGAACTTCACGACGGCCTCGCCGGCGGAGAAGTCGACGAGCTGGTTCGGGGTGAGGTAGATCGCCGCGTATCCCTCGCCTTTGATCGCCGTCATGACGTGGTCTTTGCACTGGAACACCACACCCTCGTAGCTCGTGTTGACGTGCGTTGCCGGTGGGGCACCGCAGTCGCTGCCATGCGAGGCGTTCATCGCGTCGAGGCTGTTGAAGGTCCCCACATCACGGGACGTGACCGTGACATCCCAGTTGGGTCCATGCCATGGCGTGGGCACTGACGGCGCACCGGTGAAGGTCTCAAGGAATGTCCCGGCCGCATAGACGCTGCTGGGCAAGCCCAAAGCTCCGACCAACGAGATCGTGAGGGCCAGGGAGACGAGCAGCGTTCCTCGGAGTTTCATGCCCTGCTACGTGTAACTGACCGTCTGCCCCATTGGCTTTAGCGTGAATGGGCTAGGAAACCTAGTCCTTTTGGCTCACAAGCGCGCGCGTACTAGTCCTTTCGGGCTACAACCACATTGCGGGCCTCTCGACGGCGTTGAGGGCGCTATCTCTTGAGCAGGAGCCTGGCGGCGCGCGCGGCAAGCCCGCCGGCGATGGTCAAGAGCATCGCCAGAAGCGCTTCAGACGGAATGTTCGCGCGCGCGACGTCGCTGGCCGCATCCGGTGGCAGATAAGGAGCACCGGTAGGGCCGATGAGGACCGCGGCGAAAGCGAGCACGACGCCGGTGTTCACGAGCGCTCCCGTGGCGCCCGCGAGGGCCAGCGCCACGACCTCGTTGATCGAGCGCGAATAGCGGAACACGAGTGCCGCGACGATGCCGACGAGGATCCGTGGCACAAGGGCTACGACCGGGTCCCGGAAAAGTGGAGTAGTTGATACAGCGAGGCTCGTGACGCCGAAAACCAAGCCCACTACACCGCCGCCGAGAACTCCGGCGAGCACGCCCGCGAGGATCGTCGGGATGGCGAGGATCGTCACGTTCAGGCCGGTCGGCAGCGGCACGGAGGACGGCCCCGCGAGGATGAGGGCCACTTGGATCGCGGCGAAGGCAGTGGTGATCGCGATCGTGCGCAGCGCGAGCGTCCGGCTCACTGGTCAGGGCTCGTGGAGCGCCGCCTTTCGGTCCGTACCCAAGCTTGACCCGCCGGAGTCACCGTCGCGCGCGCGTAGAGGATCAGTTTCCAGACGATGTACGCCGGCGTCAGCAGCAATGCGCGATACACGGTAACGGGTGCCCGAACGGCCATCAGGCCTGAGAGCACGTGGACCATCAGGCCCGTCATCGCGAAGACGCCGAGCGCGGCCGCCGCGGCATTCCCCGTCACGACACCGACGAACGCGCACGCGGCGGCGACTGCGACCGCGACGGATAGGGGCGGTACAAGCTGTTCGATGGCCGCATCGACGAGCAGGGGATCACGAGCCACAAGGCCATCGCGCAGCAACCACACGACGTCGCCGCGCACGCTGGCGAGGCGACCGGCTTCCCACCGCACGTTCTGGCTGTAGGCAGCCGCGAGCGTCAGTGGCATGTCGGCGCGCACAACAGCCTCTGGCGCGAACTCGGCCCGCACTCCACGCCGCACGAGCGCGAGGTGCAGCTCGACGTCCTCGGCAAGCCCAACGCTTCCCCAGCCGTGACGGTCCAACGTTCGCGCCTCGAAGCACATGCCGTTGCCCTTGAGGCCGCAGCTCAGGCCGAGCGCCGATCGACCGAGCGGTCGGACGTAATGCAGTGACGCGAGCGCGGCCTCGCGCACCGCGGCGACAGGGGAGTCGGCGCCGTTGAGCACGGTGTAATGCGCTTGCAGGACCAGCGAACCTGTTGCCAGGCGCGCATCCATGCGCGCGAGGAAGTCCGGTGCCACGACCGAGTCCGCGTCGAACACCAGATACGCCCCATAGCCTCCGGCGCGGACGATGTCGAGGAGCCAGCGCAGCGCATGGCCCTTTGCGCGTCGTTGATCGTCCTTCCGCTCGTGGACGATTGCGCCAGCTCGACGCGAGAGGGCCGCCGTTTCGTCGCCGCAGTTGTCGGCGACGACATGAATGTCGTAGTGATCGCGTGGGTAGCGCTGGGCGGTGAGACTCGCTAGAAGACGCTCGATGACCAGTGCTTCATCGTGCGCCGGGACCAGGATGGCAAAGTGCGTGCGGTGCGCCGCCTCCGCGGGCGGCGCCCGCCGTTTCGTGAAGGCTGCGGCGCTGAGCGCGAGGAGATACGCCGCCATTGCGCCGATCGGCGCGGCCACGACGGCCGCGAACAGTCCGACGACGGCCGCAAGCTCAGCCATAGGACACGGTGCGGCGGAAACCTTGGGCGGACGTGTCGAGTACGCATGCGGTCACCAGTGCTCGCATTCGCTCGGCGAACCGTTCGACGGTGAAGAGCTCATCGGCGAGCCGACGACCCGCGTGCCCCAGACGCTCGCGCTCCTCGGGGTGCGCGAGCAGATAGTCGATGGCCTTGCGGAGACCGGCGGCATCGCCGGGTGCGACGTAGAAGCCCGTGGGCTCGATCGGGATGCCCGCGTCGGTCGCGAGCGATCGGGCGAGGCTCTGCGGTCGCTGCCGCATGGCGCCGCGGGCGTTGCGACGACGGTCCTCCACCACGTCCGTCTGACCGAGCGACTGCGTCACGATCACCGGCCTTCCCATCGACATCGCTTCGAGGATCGTCGTCACGCCCGCCTGATTGTCGACGTCGTTGAGTGGCACGACGACGATCGCGGCGCGCGCATAGAGGCTTCGCAGCCCCGCATAGTCAAATGTTCCAATGCGGACATTTTCAGGCGGCTTGGCGTGCGTGAACGCGTGCTTGGACCAGTGGCTCGCGGCGCCGACGACTACGTGCGCGTCGAGACCGGTGACGGCGCGGAAAAAGGTCCCATAGTCACGGTGCTCCAAGCCCGCGCTCACGATGAGACGCTCGTCGGCGCTCGGCCGCGGTGCCCAGAACTTCGTGTCCACTTGATACGGGATCAGCGCGACCCGGTCGGGCCGAACATCTAGCTTCTGGACGGCGACGTCGCGCTGTCGACGCGAGTGGAGCGCGAACCGGTCGATGCGGCGCTGCACGCCCAGGACGCGGAAGAAGAGGCGTTTCTTTCGCGAGGTCAACCGATGTCCGATCGTCACATGCCGCACTGGCGACCGCGAAGTCCTGAGCAGAAGGGCGAGCGGGATGCCGACGTGCTCTCCGTCGGTGACGATCACGTCGAAGGCGTCGCGGCGCCGGTAGGCAAGCCATGCTTGGGCCGGAGCGAATCCCAGCACGGCTTGGATCGCACGCGCGACCCGAGACCGCTCCACGGCACTGCGATCGAGCAGCGTTGCCTCAAGGTCCGCCGCCAGCACCGTGAAGTCGCGCCGGGGCGCGTCTGACGTGTCGCGGGTGGTGTCTGTGCCGACCGTCAGCAGAACGCGAGGGCTCGTCACGCTGCGGCGCCGGCGACACCGCGGATCATGCTCACGAGCTGATAGAGCGGATCTGGAGGTGACTGCACCCCAAGTAGCGCCACCATGCGATCAGTACTCCCCACGAAGCGCACGACCTCGATGGACCGGCGTGGCTCAACACGGATCTCGATGCTCGCGCCTGACATCTGTGCGATCCGTCGCGCGAGGTCGAGGATCTTCGTGCCCGTGCCGCTCGCGACATTTATCGGGGGAAGCGCGACATCGGCGTCAGCCGCGTGTCTGAGCGCGCGGACCACGTCGCCGATCCAGATGAAGTCGATGATCTGCTCCCCGCCGTAGACCACGAGGTCACGGCCCTTCCGAGCTTCGCCGATCCAATGCGGGATGACCCGTCCGAAGTCGCGTTCCCCGTATACGTTGGCCAACCGCAACACGGTCGTCTCGACACCTCGTTCGCGCGCGAACGCCCGGCATAGAGCCTCGCCCGCGACCTTGCTCGCGCCGTAGAGATTGATCGAATAGAGCGGATGAGCCTCGTCCACCGGAAGGCTCACGGGCTCTCCGTACACCTCACGTGAGCTCGTAAAAAGGACGCGACGGATCCCGTGGGCTGCCGCCGCATTCAGGACGTTGTAGGTCCCGACGACATTCGTGCCGAAGGTGTAGTCGGCATCCGCGGCCGCGCCCATGACCGTGGACTGGGCCGCCAGGTGATAGACGAGCGTCGCCCCGCGAAAGACGCGCCGCATCTCCGCAAGGTCCCGTACGTCCGCGTGAACGATCCGGAGTCGGGGGTCGTTCTCCCGGGCGGCGAGGTTCTCCGGTCGCCCCCGCGTCATGTTGTCGACGACGATGACCTCGACGGCGTCGCCGTCGAGGAGCGCATCAACGAGGTGACTACCGATGAACCCCGCCCCGCCCGTGACAACGACGCGGTCGCGCCAGCCCTGCACGCCACGCATGTTGGTTCCTGGCCCGCCTGGGAGCGTTACTCGGGGGTTGAATTGCCGTTGAGTCGTCCGGGACTCGAATCACGCTTCAACGATCGTGGGTAGACTGCCAATTGCAGCGGGGTCGCGATGAGGAGAATCTCGATCTTTTCAGCCAGATCCGTCTTCGTTTGCGGTCATGCGCATTAAGCGGCTCGCCTTGATCCTTGGCGGGGCCGTGCTGGTGGCCGCTCTGTCGCTCGGCAACACTCCGCGCTCCGCGGCGAGCGTCACCTTTCTCGAGACATTCGACGGCGCGCCGAACATGCCTACGCCCTGGCACCCTGCGAACTGGGACGTGACGGTGCATTCGCGGGACGTCGACACGTTCACGTCGCTGGAGTTGATGCACGCCGGTCACGGTGTGGATTGTTCGGCTCCGCCGGCCACGCACGACATCTCGTCGTACGGCGACGCCGTCTTCCTCTGCCGCGATCACGTGATGACGGCAATCAAGGCGAGCGGTTACGGCGTGGTGTACCTCACGCCGAATCAGCTCGTCGACTTCAGTGGGGGCGAGGCGGTCGTTCGTTTCGATGTCTCCACGCTGCGCACGAGCGATCGTGACTGGATCGATCTCTGGATCACGCCGTTCGACCAGAACGTCCAGCTCGTCGGCGACATCGGCGACGTCGACCTGAACGGGTATTCGCGAAACGCGGTGCACATCCGTCAGGACCAGATCAACCGCATGGCCATCTTCCGCGGCGGTGTCGTGCGGAACTTCAACGAGTTCCTCGTCGGCGCGAATGACGCTCTCGCACTGGAGAGGGTGCTCGTGCCGTCAGCGACGGTACGGACGACGTTCGAGCTTCGGGTGTCGCGCACGCACCTCAAGTTCGGGATCCCGGCGTTGGGGGCGTGGTGGGTAGACAGCGACATGGCCGATCTGGCTTGGACGAGCGGTGTTCTGCAGATCGGCCACCACAGCTACAACCCCGAAAAGAGCGATGGCTGCGGGCCGCCCGTCGAAGTCAGTTCCTGCTCCGCGAACACGTGGCACTGGGACAACATTTCGATCTCGCCCGCGACGCCGTTCACGATCCTCAATGCGAGCCGTGCGACGGCCAGTGCCTCGAGTTCCTCGGCGATGACGTTCGCGGCACCCGCTCCCTCGAACTCGCATCTGCGCTTCGCCGGCATCGGAAGGAACATTGCCGTGAGCTTCGATGGCGGTCAGACGTGGCAGGCGGCCCAGCGCCAGGCGTACGGCCAGCAGCTGGGCGAGGAGCACTTTGATTCCTACTGGACGCCGATCCCTGCTGGCACCAAGAGCGTCCTATTCCGCGGGACCGATTGGTACGGTGGGCCATGGCTGGTGCGTAGCGCGGGGATCTGGGCGAGCGCCGCGCCGACCACGGTGCCGCCGCTGCCCACCGCGCCGCCCGGCGGGGGAAACCCGACGCCGCCGCCGCCCGGCGGTGGAAACCCACCGCCGCCCGCGCCAACGCCGGGTCCTGTCGCAGTCGTGCCAACGCCACCGGGGACTCTTCCGGGCACGCTCGCGCTCACACCGGGTTTCCACAGCGGGTGGGTCGAGCAGAGCGCGTATCCGCAGCTGGCTCCGGGTGAGCTCGGCGCCGTCACCGTGCGTTTCCGCAACCTCGGCACCGAGTCGTGGCAAGTCGGCGTGCCCGGCCGACAGGTGAATATCGGGGTCGTTGGAGATTCGACCGAGTTTGCAGATCGCGGCCTCGCCGAGGCGTGGCTGAGCCCTAATCGTCCGGCGACCACCTCCGAGTCGCTCGTGCCGCCAGGAGGCATCGGCACCTTCACCTTCAAGGTGCGCGCGACGAGACCGCCTGGGGAATATCGCATCGACCTCGCGCTCGTCGCTGATGGCGTCGCATGGCTGGAAGACCAAGGCGTCTACATCGTCGTCAACAGCGACGCCGGGTTGCACAGCGCCTGGGTCGCGCAGACCCCGTGGCCTGTCCTGCGCGCTGGCGAGTTAAGCGCGCCGATCACGGTCGTCTTCAGGAACACGGGCAACGCAAGCTGGATCAAAGGATCCGCCCGCGAGATGCATCTCGGGGTCGTCGGCGACGACCGATCGTGGGCCGATCTTGGGATCGATTGGCCCGCGCCCGACCGCGTCGCTGTCCAGACGGAATCGGCGGTCCGGACCGGCGACTTCGGAAGCTTCACCTTCCGAATGCAGGCACCCGACCGGCCGGGCGTTTACGCCCTCCGGCTGCGGCCAGTCGTAGATGGCGTGACGTGGCTTGAGGATCAGGGAGTGTTCGTCCAGATCACCGTCTCGCCCTAACGTTTCGCGCCCCGTCACGCTCAACCGACACTCAACCCTCGGACAACGGCAGCGGAAAGACGTCTCCGTACGCTCGCCGCACCAAGGGGTGGGAATAACCGAATGAGTGGCGTCTCGATCGTTGGCGCGGGACACGTCGGTGTCGTCTACGCGGCTGGTCTGGCCGAGCTCGGTCACCAGGTCAGGGTCATCGATGTCAACGAGAAGCGCGTTGCCATGCTCCGCAGCGGTCGGATCTGGTTCTATGAGCCTGGCCTGCCCGAGCTGCTCACACGGGGGCTGTCGCGCAAGCGCATCACATTCACCACGAGCTACCCGGCCGGTCTGGCGCGCGCTCGCTTCGTGTTCGTCTGTGTTCCGACGCCCACCACCAGCGAAGGGACGCTTGACGACAGCTACCTGCGGAGTGCCTTCTCGAACATCCGGCAGTACGCGAAAGCACCGCGCCCGATCATCGTCAACAAGAGCACGGTCCCGGTCGGCACCGGCGATGTGGTCGCTCGACTCTTCGATGGCGAGGACATCCACGTCGTCTCCAACCCCGAGTTCCTTGCCGAGGGACGGGCCGTGGAAGACTTCTTCCACCCATCGCGCATCGTCATCGGCTCGCGCAACCGCATCGCGGCGGAAGCGGTCGCCACCCTGTACGCGCCTCTCCGGGCCCCCGTCGTCCACACCGATCCGGTCTCGGCCGAGTTCAGCAAGCTTGCGGCGAACGCCTTCCTGGCAACGAAGGTCTCGTTCGCGAACGTGCTCTCTCGGATCGGCGAGTCCGTCGGCGCTGACGGTGAGGGTGTGGCCAAGGCCCTCTCGCTCGACCCGCGCATCGGCGCCGGTCACCTGCGAGCCGGCCTTGGCTTCGGAGGGTCCTGCCTACCCAAGGACTTGGCCGCGGTCGAGCAGCTTGCACGCCGCTTCACCGACTCATCCGGATTCTTCACCGCGGTCGCCGCGGTGAATCGCGCACAGCGGTCGCGGGTCGTCGATCTCCTTCACGACCGATTTGGCGCCATCGCCGAGCGGCGCATCGCGCTGCTCGGAGCCACCTTCAAGGCGAACACCGACGATCTGCGGGAATCTCCGGCCCTCGCGCTCGCACGGCAGCTCGACGAGCTGCACGCACTGGTCACCGTCTACGACCCGGTCGCGGCACCGCAGCTCAAGAGCCTCGCTCCGACACTGCATCTCGCTCGGTCCGCGATGTCGGCCGTCAAGGGCGCGGACGTCGTGATCGTTGCGACTGAGTGGCCTGAGTTCGCCTCTCTCGATCTCGCTGCCGTGCGTCGGGCGATGAGCGGATCGTTGCTCATCGACGGTCGCGGCCTCTTCGATGTTGCGTCGGCGCATCGTGCTGGCCTCGACTACTTCAGCTTCTCCACGGCCGGGATCCGCGAGTGTGCCGTCGAGGAGCCGCTGCCGGCCGTCGCGAGCTGATCCGTATGCGGGTACTGGTCGCGGGCGGCGCCGGTTTCGTGGGGTCGCATCTCGTCGAGCTTCTCGTCGAGCAAGGCGACCACGTCACAGTCGTCGATAATCTGCTCACCGGCTCGACGCGCAACCTCGCGCACCTTGCGCGGCCCAGCCTCGACTTCGTGCGGCAAGATGCGGAGAGCGCGCCGGACGGAAATTTCGACCGCGTCTATCACCTCGCGAGCCCCGCAAGCCCCGAGGCGTACGGCCGCAATCAGGTCGCGACGCTCATGGCGAACAGCGCTGGCACCAAGCACCTTCTCGACGTGGCCGCCCGCGCTGGAGCGCGCTTCTTGATGGCCTCGACCTCCGAAGTCTACGGAGACCCGCTCGTACATCCGCAGCCTGAGAGCTATTGGGGCAACGTCGATCCGATCGGGCCGCGCTCGATGTACGACGAAGCCAAGCGCTTCGCCGAGGCTCTCGTGGTCGCGTACGTCCGCGAACGCGGCGCTGACGCGCGCATCTCGCGGATCTTCAACGCCTACGGGCCGCGTATGCAGCTGAACGATGGCCGCATGCCATCGACCTTCATCGCGGCTGCGATTCGCGGCGAGCCGATACCGGTGCACGGTGATGGATCCCAGACCCGCAGCCTCTGCTACGTGATGGACACGGCGCGTGGTCTGATCGCCACGATGGAGCGAGGCACTCCGGGAAGCGTCTACAACATCGGCCGAGCGGACGAGGTCTCCGTCCTTGAGTTCGCTCAGATCGTCGCGCGCGCCACCGGTCGGATGACCCCGATCCACTTCGTGCCCCGACGGCCGCAGGACATCCAGCGGCGATGCCCGGACACCACGATGGCCGAGCGCGACCTCGGTTGGCGCGCGACGACGCCGATCGATGAAGGGCTGCGCGCGACGCTTGCCTGGTATCGCGATGCGCTGATGTCCCCGCTCGAAGCGGGACGACAGACTGCGTAGGCATCGCGACATGGTCGACGTGCTCAACGTCATCGAACGTGTGCGAGTGCCCTCGATCGATCGGCGTGGGCTGCGGGTCCGTTGGTTCGAGCGCTGGGAACGCACGCTTGACGAGGCGCTTGCCGCCCTGCCTGAGACCGAGGCCAGCCCGCACGAACTTCTCGGTCTGCTGATGCGCAATCCGTCGGCAATGGCGAAGCGTACGGCTCTCGTCACGGATCGCGATCGTCCAGTAGCGGTGCTCGGCCTGCGAAGGCGAAAGATGTTCTGGGAGCCCGTCTGGGGCGGCGGCGTGAACGAGCGTTTTCGGCTCGCCGTCGCCGAGGGGTACGCGTCGGCGGCGCTCGCCGCGACCGGCGCGAATGTCTGGATCATGAGCCGCGACCGGCCGTCCGCCTCGAACGCGGTGAGAGCCGTCACCGAGCTACCGCGTTTCGGCGCGCCGCTGAGCGGCGCCTACGAAGAGCACTGGAAGTCCTCGAGTCAGTGGGACAGCGTCAAACAGGCTCGCCGACGATCGGCGGCATTTACGCTCGAAGTAGACGCACCCGGTTCGGCCGAGTGGACGCTACGCAACTGGGCGCGGAAGTGGTCGGCGCACGAGGCCGAGTCCGATCTGCTCGCCGCGGCGGAGTTCTACGCGGACCGATCACGGTTTCACGCGTTCCGGTTGTATGACGGCGTCACGCCGATCGCGGGCTGCACCTACATCGTCGACGGAACCGTGCTGCTCGCGCAGCTCAACTACTTCGACGCGGCGTACCGACGCAACGGCGTTCAAACGCGCCTCGACGATCTGGTCTTCGCCTGGGCTCGAACGAGATACTCGACGATGGATCTCGGGTGCAGCTACCAAGCGGACTCATACAAGCGCCGCTGGGCACCCCGAGATGGGAGCTCGTGGCTGTGGAACGTCGCGCCACTGCATCTTCACCTCGTTCGTGAGGGGGTGCGTTTTGGCAGACGCGCCGTGGCCACAGGGTTCAGCACCTTTGGATCCAGGCCGGGCGTGACGGCGTGACCGGCGTGGGATCGCATCCGAACATCGAACTGCCCGTTCGGCCACACGCTTCCGATCGCGCCGGCACCATGAGCCGAGGTTTGCGCGTCCGATGGTTCGATCCCTGGAGTTCGGAGGTCGACGCGGCACTGCTGTTGCTTCCCGAGCCCGAAAGCTGTCCTCACGACCTGCTCGCGGAGCTCATGCAAGGTCCGACTCGAACGCGTAAGCGCACGGCGATCATCACGCTGCGAGGCGAGCCTGTGGCCGTTGTGGGTTTGCGGAGCCGCAAGCACTTCTGGGAGCCTGTGTTCTCTGCGAGCGTTTGCCCGCGCGCGAAAATGCCCGCGCGCGACGGGATGCTCTTTCCTGCGCTTGCCGCCCTCGGCCTCGACGTCTGGACGGGCGGCTGGGAGGATGCCCCGGAAGGATCACTCCCGAACGTGAGAAGCGCCTTCTCATTACCGATGTACAAGGTCGACTGCGGGAAAGGCGCCGAGGAGCATTGGCGGCAGAGCGGGAATGCCAGAGCCGTCGAGATCGGTCGGAATCGCACCAGGGGGTTCACCCTCGAGGTCGATGCTCCGGGCGCGACGGAATGGGTCATCGAAAACTGGGGTCGCCAATGGCGGCACCACCCGAGTCAAGAGACGATCTGCGTTGAAGATCAACTGATCGCCGCGCGGTACTTCCAGCCGCGCGGGCTTCTACACACGTTCCGGCTGCTCGATGGCGGCCAGCCGGCCGCCGGCTACGTCGGGGCGGTGTACCGCGGCGAGATCGTGCTCGTTTGCGGTCACCGCGAGGCCGAGTACGAACGCCGCAGCGTCGGCATCCGTCTGTTCGATCTCGTGATCGACTGGGCCGCGGCAGCCGGCTACGCGAAGGTCGACATCGGCGGAGGCCATGCCTACAAGGCCAAGTGGGCGCCGGAAGACGGGCAGAGGTGGTACTTCAATGTCTGCCCGACGCCGCTCTACGTCGTGAAGAAGGCCGTGCGCGTGGCGCGATCGAGTCTCAGCTCGTTCAGAAACGGCGCCGCCGGCCGCGCCACGACGGCTGCTTCCGCGGCCGGCCAGTAGCCCGAACTGCCTGCTCAACCGTCCCTCAACCGCCGAACAACGCCGCGTGCCGTGGTGTTATCTAGGTTCACCACTGTGGAGACGCCGAGGGTCGGGTGCCGCGAATGGAATTGACGGAGCTGCTCGAGAGGCTGCCGGTGCCTTGGCTCGATCGGCAGGGTCTCGCCGTCGAATGGTTCGAGCCATGGGACTTGAGTCTCGAGTCTGCACTTCGGAGCCTGCCCGAATCACTCACATCGCCCCACGAGCTCCTCGGGCTGCTCATGCGGAACGTAACGACGGGCCGGAAACGCACGGCGCTGGTGACACGTGGCGGTCGTCCGGTCGCGGTGCTCGGCCTGCGACGGTGGATGCGCTTCTGGGAACCGGTCTGGTGGCGCGGTCCGATCAATGAACGCTTTACTTCTGCCGCGCACGAAGCCGAGCTGCTCCCCGCTCTCGCGGCGACCGGGCTCAACATCTGGATGGTGACCCGATCTGCCCCCGAGATGGGACGGGTCCGGAGCGCAACACAGTTTCCGGTCTACAAGATCCCCTGTGCAGACTCCGAGCGGGTTTGGCGTGAGACCGGTCACTGGAAGCGGATCCGCGAAGCGCGGAACCGGACGCGTGGCTTCATGTTCGAGATCGACCCGCCTGGAGCCGCCGAGTGGACGATTCGGAACTGGGCTCGCAAGTGGCATGCGTACGAGGCCGAGAGCGATCTGCTGCTCGCTGCCGAGTACTTCGCGCAGCGTGACCTGTGCCATGTGGCCGTTCTGCGCGAGGGCGGCGTGAAGGCCGCAAGCTGCATGTTCCTTGTGGTCGGTGACGAGCTGCTCGCGCAGGTGAACTTCCACTCCGAGGACTATCGCTGGCATGCCGCACAGACGCGCTTATACGACCTCGTCGTCGCGTGGGCGTACGGGTCGGGCGTGCGATCGATCGACATGGGCGTCAGCTATGGGAAGAGCTACAAGCAACGGTGGGCTGTCCGCGACGGGACGGCTTGGATGTTCAATGTCGCGCCCGCGCACCTGCACTTCATGCGCAGCGCCGTCAAGGCCGGCGCTTCCGCGCTCGGGTCGGTGCG
The DNA here is from genome assembly GCA_036523395.1 of Candidatus Limnocylindria bacterium. Taxonomy (NCBI): domain Bacteria; kingdom Bacillati; phylum Chloroflexota; class Candidatus Limnocylindria; species Candidatus Limnocylindria bacterium. Next base: position 23,584 of record DATDEH010000048.1, read on the forward strand.
AAGGTTCGCGCCAAAGGGAACGACGTGATGGCCAGGTTGCTGCCACGGTCGGTGCGGTCACTTCTTCGAGCGATCGCTCAGAACATGGTGGTGTTGTTCTTCAGCGCGCTCAGCGCATGCGCACGCCCGGCGCGGCCGCCCTTCTCCGTTTCTTCGTGCGCGGGCTCACCTGAACTGTGGCGGAAGAGCGGAATGACGCTTATGCGCCTTCAGTTCCAGGCATTCGGCCGGCACATGCGCGTGTCCGTGCTGCGCGAGATGTACTCCGACCCGAAGACTGTCGTGATCCTGATCCGCGATACCACGGGCCGTATATACGGCAACAACTTCGCGCATCCGAGCAAGCGAGATTCGTCGACCGCATACGCAGCCAGCATCGCGACAGACAAGCGGTATCGGCACGGACGCTTGGGCTGGCTGATGATGCGGGAGCTTGAGGAGGCCCTGGTGCGCCGCTCGTACGAGCGTATGGACTTCGATGCTGTGACCGTGCGAGGGTGGGCGGACTCTCTTGCGCGCTGGTTCGACGGCTACGTCATCGAGTCGTTCGATCACGCCAGCCCGTACGGGCCGCAGCGATACTTCTGCGTGAGGCTCCCGCGGCCAGGCGAGCGCAGGCAGACGAAGCGCCATCGCGCCTCGTCCGACGTGGGAGCGCAGGTCGCGACACTCCCGGCGTGAAGATGGGGGACGCTGCGGCGGTCGCGCGTCCGCTCGCCGCGCTCAAGCCGCTCGCGCGGCGCGTTGGCCTCCGGCGCGCGACGGCCGCGTCGATTCGGCTCCGCTGGGAGCGTTCCACGCTCGCTGTGTTTTCGTCACCGAGCGCGCGTTCATCTGGGCGGGTCCTCTGTTACCACTCGATCGGCACACCGGCCTGGGGCGTCAACGACCTCTCACCCGGACGTTTCCGGCGACAGCTAGAAGCGGCGCTTGCCGCCGGCTACCGTTTCGTGCCCGCTGATCGCATCGCGCGCGGCGAAGGTCTCGCCCAAGAGCTGGCCGTCACCTTCGACGACGGTCTTTCGAGCGTAGCGACGAACGCCGCCCCGATCCTCGCCGAGCTTCACATCCCCTGGACCCTCTTCGTGGTGTCCGATTGGGCTGACGGTCGACACTCCTTCGGCCAGGATGTCATGCTCGGGTGGCGCGACATCGATCGGCTGCAATCCTCCGGCGTCGCGATCGGGAGCCATTCGGTGAGCCATGCGGATTTCGGTCGGCTCTCCGCCGACCGATCGCTTCGCGAGCTGAGCGACTCTCGCGACACCCTCGAGCGCAACCTCGGAGTGGCACCGACCTCCTTCGCGATCCCGCTTGGCGGCCCACGCAACTGGACAGCCGCGGCAGCGAGGGCTGCGCGCGAGACTGGGTATGAGCTAATCTACGCGCAGGCCGAAGATCGCCGTCCGGCAGGCACAAGCGGTCGGACCTTCATCACACGTGACGACGGCGATCGAGTGTTCCGCGCGGCGCTCTCAGGTGCGTTCGATCGTTGGCACGAATGGCTGTGAGCCCGCGGCGGATCCTCGTGATCCTCGACAATTGCCACGAAGCCGACGCGATCCGTCTTCAGTTCTGCCTCGACACGATGCGCAGCGCGTTCGCCGACGCCCACATCACGCTCCTTATCAATGCACGCGCAGCCGCGGTCTTCGAGCGTGTCCGACCGTTCGACCGACTCATCGCGAGCGACCTGTACCAGGGACGAGACGCGGAAGGGCTCCGCCTGCGCTGGCGGAAAGCCACCCACTTCTCGAAGCTGCTTCTTCGCGTCGGCTCTGGCTACGACCTCGCGATGACTCTCGGAGTCGGTAGCACGGTGCTCAACGTCCTCGCCCGTTTGGCGGCGCGGCGTTCGGTCGGCTTCGCGAATCGCTTCCCATGGCTCTTGTCGTCGCACCTCGGACCCTACGACCCGTACTCGGACGTGACCGCCCAACATCGGCGGCTGCTTGCGACGTTGGGCGTCTCGGCATCGGAACTCGGTGAGGCGACACTCCGCACCGCGGCCGAGGACCGGGACGTCGCGAGGCTGCTCGACCAGAAAGGGATCGACGGAGCGCGCTCGCTGGTGCTCCTTCATCCGGGTTCCGACTGGGCGTGCCAGCAGTGGCTCGTCGAGCGCTGGGCCGCGCTCGCCGACGCCATCACAGCTAACTATGGCGCGCAGGTGGCCTTCACCGGCATCTCCAGCGAGATGGAGTACATCGCGAGCATCCAGAACAAGATGCGGGCAGCATCCGTGTCGTTCGCCGGTCTGACGACGCTCGCCCAGCTTGAAGCGCTCATCGCACGCGCGACGCTCATGATCTGCGTCGACAGCGCCGCGCACGATCTGGCGTTGCGCACGAAGACCCCATTGGTCGTGCTCGCCGGCCCGTCAGACGCCGAGCGTCCGCCGAACGGTCAGACACGACGTTCGGTCGTGAACTCGATGTCTCTCGAGCTCAAGGACCGCATCAACCGCTGCAAAGAACCGAAGGACATCTTCGGCGGCTGTCACAACTACGAATGCCCGATGGCCGGCCTGCGTCCGATCTCGGTTGCCAGCGTGCTCGACGCGGTCGCCTCATGCATGGTGACCACCGTTCCGCCACTTGCCGTGGCTACGGGTTCGGCCCTCTTCTAGCCCGCCCTCGTTCGTCGGCTGCTCCGACCCGCGACTGCTTCCTCGATGAGGGCCGCGACCTGACGAGCCTCTACTTCGGTGCTGAAGCGCCGCACGGCATCTTCGCGGGCCGCGCGGCCCCAGCTCGCACCGCGCTCGACATCCAGGATGACGGAGTCGATCGCCGTCGCGAGCGCCGGACCGTCTCCCGGCGGGACCAAACGACCGGTGCGTCCGTCCTTGACGATCTCGGGGATCCCGCCAACGGCCGAGACCACCACAGGCATGCCGCACGCCATCGCCTCGATCGACGCCATCGAGAACATGTCGGCCAGCGTCGGCAGGACGAGCGCGTCGCAGCTCTGGTACAGCCGCAGGAGACGATCGTCATCGGGCCCGAAGTCACGGTACACATGCACCCCGGGCTCCTCGGCGACGTCGGCGCGCGTCACGAGATGAAGGTCGCAGCGGTCGCGCAGGTGCGTGCGATACACGTCGAGCAGCAGGGGTCCGCCCTTTCGGGCGAAGTCAGCTCCGACGAAGATGAGCTGCGGCCGCTCGTTCCTCGTCCGGCGCTCGTCCGGATGCCATCGCGCCGTGTCGACGCCCGGGTGCACGACGTGCATCCGCTCGGGCGGAGCGCCGAAGTCATTGATCATCGAGTCGGCGACCCACTTGGACCACGGCAGCAGTCCCGTGCACTTTTGATAGAAAAGGCGGTGGAGGGCACCACTCGCGCGGCCTTTCAGCGTGGCCGGATCGGTCTGATCCACGTAGTGCTCCTGAAGGCCCGCATAGAGTGCCGGAGTGCTGTCCACGGCGAAGAACAGCGGGATGTTCTGAGGGATGACCCGCGTCAGCGTGTACGGCAACAGCAGAACACTGAGCTGCGACCAGACGGCGTCGACCGAACGCGACCAGATCATCGGGAGCAAACACGAGAGCGAGCGCACGTGGCCGCGCGGCTTGTGCGGGATCGGGAGTCGTTCGAGCCAGCCGCCATCGACGTAGGGACGCGTCTCGACCCCGACGACCTCGAAGCGATCGGAGGGGAAGGCTTTCCTCAGGTGCCTGTATTGCGTTTGGACGCCCGCGACCATCCACGCCACCATCGCGAGCCGGATCCGACCATCGCGTGCGATCACTCCCTCGGCAGCGCCCGCGTTGGCGATACCCGCGGTCAACGATGACTCGCTACGGGCGGACAGCGGCGCGCTGGCGCGACCCTGGCCGTGGGTTCGGGGCACCGTCGGCACGCAGTCGGGCGGGAACTCGTCCGACGCCGACCGAGGCATAGAGCTCGAGAAGGTCGTCGGCGACACGCTCGACCGAGAAGTGCGTGCTCACGTGTGAGGCCGCCGCCTTCGAAAGGCTCGCACGCAGCGCGTCGTCGCGCACGATGCGTGCGAGCACCGCGGCGAGCCCGCGTGGATCCGCGGGTGGCGCGCTGAGACCGGTCTCCTCGGTGATGACAGCCTCCTCCGGCCCGCAGAAGGTGATCACCGGGGGCGCTCCGCGAGCCATTGCCTCGAGCAGCGCGATCGACATGGAGCCGGCGGGCACGGCGAGCACGAAGACGTCCATGGCGTCGACGAACACACCTGGGTTCTCACGCTGTCCGGCGAAGTGCACGTCCGCGCGGATGCCGAGCTCACTTGCGAGAGCCTCGAGCTCGGCGCGAAGCGGGCCGTCGCCGACAAGAAGCAACTGAGTCGTCATCTCGCGGCGGACGATCGCGAACGCACGCAAGAGGTCGTCGAGTCCCTTGCCGTTCGCGAGTCGGACGACGCTCCCGATCACCACGACGTCACCCGGGATCCCCATCTGATCTCGAACGGCGGCGCGGTTGCGCGCCTTCTCCGTGTCGGTAACCGCTGGGATCGGCACCCCGTTGAGGATCGACCCGAAACGGTGCTCCCGGGCACCGCCGCGATTGCGGCGTAGCGCCGCGTTCCGTCGTGATACCGCGACCAGGCCGTGGACCAGGTGATCCGTCAGCTTCTTCGTGGCGCGATCTTGCAGCGCCATCCGCTCCGCCGGGACATCGTGCTCGGTGAGGACGACGGTCGCCCCCGTAAGCGCGCGCGACAGAGCGACGACACCGAGGCCACCCGTCGCGCCACCGGTCTGGACGTGCACCACGGTCGGACGGAAGGCGCGGAGGATCGACGCGAGCTTCGAGAGCCGCGCGAGCTGCGCGCGCCGACCGCTACGGGCGTCAGTCGTGAGCCGGTCGACCTCGGCTCCGCCGGATCGGAATCGCGCGTCGAGCCCATCGAATGCGCTGCCTTCGGGGAGCACCGCCCGGACGGGAATGCCGCGGCGGACGTATTCGGCGGCCAGGTCGACGCAGTGCGTTTCCATGCCGCCCACCGCCGTGGACTGCAAGATCAAGCAGACGCGAGCGCGGGACTGGTCACCGCTCATCCCATCCTCACCGAAGCTTTGGTTCGTCGGTCGCGCGCGAAGAAATCTGCGAGCTGATGTCGGAGTGCCCGATACGCCGGGCGCAGCGGGCTGAGGTAGAGCGCCACGTCGCGTGTGCCGCGCAGCGCGTGCGCGAGGCCCGCGGACTCAACGCGCCGATAGCGAGTGACCATTCCGTCGAGGTTCTCTTCCGGCTCGAAGCCCGCACGCTGGAGCTGGTAGCGCAAAGGCAGGTCGTCGTCATAGAGATGCGGTGCGTTCTCGGCGCTCGCCGGACGCACGTCGAAGTTCGCGAAGAGCAGACCGTTCGGACGCAGCGCCATATGAAGCATCCGGCAAGCGGCGGGCACGTCGGGGATGTGCACCAGCGTGTCCACGGCCGTGATCACGTCATAGCTGCTTGGCCGGATCGTTTCGAAATTAAGATCCAAGTACGTCGCTCTGTCACCGCGCCGCTCAAGCCTGAATCGCGCGAAATCCAAGAGCGACGTCGAGATGTCCGCGAGATCGGATTCGTATCCGAGCCGCGTAAAAAGCTGGCTCGTCGCCCCGATGCCTGATCCGAAATCGAGATGCCGAGCGCCAGAACGCGCGCGCGGAACGCTCTGCGCGATCGCCACGCTCACGGGATAGGCATAACCCATCGCTTGGAGATACGAATACCAGAGCAGATCGAACGCCCATGACTTCGTCGCGCGATAGAAGGCGGTCATCGCCTCCTCGGAGTCGCGCCGCTCTGCTGTCCACTCTTCGACCGACCATTGCTCCCATTCGATGCAGCGGCGTGCGCACTCGTCCGCTGCCAGGCCAAAGAAGGTGCTGAGGTCATCGAGCACCGCCGCGCGGAGGTCACCGGCACCCGTGAACTGCAGTGACTCTCGATAGAGGTCCATAGCGGCGCTGACGAAAGCGCGCCGCTGTCGCGCCGGCCACAGCGCGCGGTCCGGGGCCGGATCCACGAGCGGATCAGCGTGTTGCCCCTGCTTCAGAACACGTGGCATTGCGAACACAACCTCGGTAGCAGTTATGACATGGCCAAGCTGTAACCGACCCCAGGAACAGCTCGAATACCGCCGTTCTTGCCGGCCGAAAGGTTCAGCTTCTGGCGGATATGGCAGATGTGGGTCTTTAGGAGGCTTGAGTCGCCTCCCTCGTAGCCCCAGGCGTACTCCACGAGACGCGAATAGGGAATGACACGGCCCTCGTTGACGCCGAGCAAATAGAGGATCCGGAACTCGAGCGGCGTGAGCTGTATCTGCCTATCTCCGGCTGTGACACCGTAGGACTGCAGATCAAGGCGTACCTCGCCGATCTTCACTTCGCGCACGGGCTGGCGGTACGGGTCAGCCTGCGCCCTGCGAAGCACGGCCTTGATGCGCGCGCCGAGCTGCTTGGCGCTGAACGGCTTGTTGACGTAGTCGTCCGCCCCGACACGGAATCCGTGAAGGACGTCCTCCTCTTCGTCGCGTGCCGTGAGCATGATGATCGGGGTCGCGCCTTCGTGACGCAGGCGTCGGCAGACCTCGTAGCCGTCCACCTTGGGCAGGTTCGCGTCAAGGAGGACGATGTCGGGGGAGCTCTCCTCCCAGCGTCGGATGGCCTGTTGCCCGTCCATCGCGGTCAGTACCGTGTAACCCTCTCGACCGAGGGCGTAGGTCAACAGATCGAGAAGATCCGCATCGTCTTCGACGAGCAGCACTTTCATACCGCGTCCATCCTTTCCGCGATTGCACCGGGTTCTTCCGAGGCGGGGACGGCCTTACCCATCATGGGAAGCAACTCGAACCAGAACGTGGTGCCACCACCAACGCGATTGAATGCACCGACCCTCCCGCCATGCGCGCGCACGATCGACCGCACGACCCAAAGCCCGATCCCGAGACCCTCGCCGCCTGAGCGACCCGCGCGGTCGTATGCGCGGAACGCGGTGCGAAGCGCCCCGTCCGGAAGACCGGGACCACGGTCGGAGACGCTCACGCGCACTTTGCCGGCGACGGTCGAGACGGCGATCTCCACCTCCGTGCCCGCGTCGGCGTACTTGTTCGCGTTGGAGAGGAGGTTGAGAAGCACCTGAGAGATCCGGTGGTCATCGGCTTCCACGAGCGGGCATGTCGGAAGCGAGAAGACGCGGATCGTCTGTCGTTTGCGATCGAAGCTCGGTCGAACGACCGACTCGATCTCCCCGATCGCTTCGAGGATGTCAAGCGGGCGCAGGTGGACCTGAAAGCGGCCCTCGCTGATCGCCGCACTCGCGAGCAGGTTCTCGAGCAGGCCACGCATCCAAATGGTCCGGCGATGTATCGCAGAAACGAGGTCGCGAACCTGGCCCGCGTCGAGACTGTCGAGGTCGCGTCCGAGGACCTCAGATGCAGACTCGAGCGCCGTGAGCGGGCCTCGCAGCTCATGTGCGACGGTCGCAATCAGACTTGGAGACTCGTGAACGATCACGGCCATTGTGAGAAAGCCGAACGCAATGCGAACAGATTGACGCGAATCCCACCCATGTCCGCCCCCACCTATGCCCCACCGGTACTACGCGTGACTAGTACTCCGCACTTTCTAGCGGGACCGTGACGTGTTGTAAACCGGTAGAGGTATCAGGCCAGTTGAGGTTTGATGCGATTCTGAGACTGAACCAATTTCGTACACAACCTCGGGTCAACCGGCGGTAGACCGCCATAGAACTTGCGAACCGGAAACTCGCTCTGCGTCGGATGTTTCCGAGGCCAAGAGCCGCGCAGGGTGGGGGTTTCGGTTGGATTCCAGCGATGTCCGGACGAGACGGCCACGAGTCTCGCTGTTCGACGTGCTCGTCGATCGTGTGGATCGGGCGAGCGCGATCGTGATGCTGCGCGGGTTCTTACGTGACGGAGGCCGACACCAGATCGTGACCGTCAACCTGGACTTCATGCGGCTCGCTGATCGCGACCCTGCTTACCGCGCGGTCCTGAACCGCGCCGACCTCGCAGTGGCCGACGGGATGCCGCTGGTCTGGTTCTCACGTCTTGGCACGGCGTCCTTGCCGGAGCGCGTCGCGGGGATCGACCTTGTCGAGCAGTGCTGTCGCCTCGCTACTGAGGAGTCCGTGCCGGTGTTCTTCCTTGGAGCGTTGCCTGGCGTTGCGGCGGAGGCTGCGCGGGTGCTGAGCGGACGCTATCCCGGGCTGCGGATCGCGGGCACCTACTCGCCGCCCTTCGGGCCCGCGAGCTCCGAAGGCGATGAAGAGATCGTGCGCGTTGTCTCGGCCGCTGGCCGCTGTGTGCTGCTGGTCGCGTTCGGCGCTCCGCGTCAGGACCGGTTCATCAGCGATCACCTGCACGAATTCGACGCCGCGATCGCTATGGGCGTGGGCGGGTCGTTCGACATCTTCGCCGGGACTCTGCGTCGCGCACCCTTTTGGATGCAGCGCACCGGGTTCGAATGGATCTGGCGGCTGATGCAGGAGCCGCGCCGACTCTGGCGACGTTATCTGGTCGAGGATGTTCCGTTCATCCTCCGGCTCGGCGCGCGCGCGGCGCGCGGACGCATCGCGCTGGACGTCGGATGAGCATCATCCAGCTCCCGGTCGTCGAGCCACTGCCTGCCGCCGCACAGGCCCGATCAACGCGCGCTCTGTTGTCGCTGTCGGTGCTGGTCCTGCTCGCTGTGGACGTGGCGCTCGTCGCGGTCTCTTTCGTGCTCGCGTACGACGTGCGTTTCGTCCTCTCCGACGCGGTCGCCGAGGCATTTCCTTTCACGTTGTACCTTCGGACCGGAGTCCTCGTTGGCGCGATCGCGGCCGCACTGCTCGTTCTCCAGGGGCTAGGCGATCTGGAGCGACGACGCTCGTGGCCGACGAGACTGCGCGCCATCACGTCCGCGCTCTCGACCGGGACGGTCATGGCCGTGGTCATAACGTTCGACCAGGACCAGCGTCTGTCTCGCGCGTGGCTCGCGATCGGTTGGACGCTCTCGCTCGTATCGATCATCGCGTGGCGCACGGCCGCACCGCCGGCGTACCTGGCTATCCGTCGCCGATTCGCTCCTCGGCGCAGGGCGCTTGTGGTCGGCGCCAACATCGTTGGCCAGGAGCTCGCGCGCGAGCTCGAGGCGCGCTACGAGGTCCTCGGGTACGTCGACAACGGCACGGATCTCCTTGCCCTCGACCGTCCGCTTCTGTCGCCGATCGCCGAGCTCGAGGCGGTCGTGCGCTCGGCAGCCGTCGATGAGATCGTCATCGCGCTACCCGCGGACAGGCGCGAGCAGGTCGATCGGGTGATCGCTCGTGGTTTCGGCCGTCAGGTCGACGTGAAGATCGTGACCGAGCTTGGCGAGCAGCTGCCGCGACGGTTGGAGCTGGGGCGATTCGGTTCGCGCCCGTACATCGCGTTCGCGCCCGTGGCTCCGGTGACGTGGCTCAAGCGCGCCGTCGATATCGTGCTCGCGACCTCTGCTCTTGCGCTGGGCTCACCGCTCCTTATTGCGATCGCGATCGCGATCCGACTCGACTCCCGCGGCCCTCTGCTCTATCGCCAGCGGCGAGTGGGCAAAGACAGTGTTCCTTTCGAGATGCTGAAGTTCCGATCGATGTGCGTCGAGGCCGAAGGCATGTTGGCCGAGCTCAGTCAGCACAATGAAGCGACCGGCCCGATATTCAAGATGCGACGCGATCCGCGTGTGACCCGCGTGGGTCGGATCCTCCGGCGTTATAGCCTCGATGAGCTTCCTCAGCTCGTGAACGTGCTTCGCGGTGACATGAGCTTGGTCGGTCCGCGCCCGCCACTCCCTACAGAGGTCGCCAAGTACGAGGACTGGCAGATGGCGCGACTGCGCGCTCGGCCAGGGATGACCGGTCTCTGGCAGGTGAGCGGGCGCAGCGAAGTCCCCTTCAATGACATGGTCCGTCTCGACATCCATTACGTCCGGAACTGGTCGTTCGGCCTCGACCTCGAGATCATGCTGCGGACCATCCCGGCGGTCGTCGCGAACAAGGGCGCGTACTAGCTCAACCGCTTCTCAACCTTCTGTGAACAGGCCCGAACGGGCTTGGCACGACCATCACTCTGTGCTCAGGGCTGCTTTCGTGATGGAACAAACCCTCGGCCACGTGACGCACGGCCAGAACCTCCGGGACGCAATCGCTCGCCAGACCACGATCGAGGCGAGCTGGATCCCGATCCCCTTCGAGGTTAGTGGCCCCGGGCGATACGTGCCGGCGTACGCGAACAACTGGTCGGTCCGCGCCAGCTATCGCGCCAGGCGCGGGTTGTCGGAGGTGCTCGCTACCTGGCAGCACGACGTTCTGTTCTTTCACACGCAGGTGACGTCGCTTTTCAGTGTTCGACTCATGCGCCGCCTGCCCGCGGTCGTGTCGCTCGACGCGACCCCAATTAACTTCGACTCCGTCGGAGCGGCCTACGGGCACTCCGCCGCCGGTCATACGTGGCTCGATGCGCGCAAGTCCTCAATGAATAGGGCGTCATTCCAGGCCGCGCGTGCGCTCGTGACCTGGTCCGAGTGGGCGGCCGCGTCGCTGGTGGCGGACTATGGCATCGACTCGGCGAAGATCTCGGTCATCGCGCCAGGTGCCGCTCGCGCGTTCTTCGCCATCGGAGCCGAGCGCCAGGCGAGCACAACGAGCGGTGGCGTGGTCCGTCTGCTGTTCGTGGGCGGCGACTTCCAACGGAAGGGTGGTGCGGATCTTCTTGGCGCATTTGCCGCAGCGCGCGCCGACGGCAAGGCTGAGCTCCACATCGTCACGCGTGATGCGGTCGCGTCTCGTCCCGGGGTGTTTGTGCATCGAGGGATTCGACCCAATAGCACCGAGCTCCTGGACCTCATTCGACAGTCGGACATCTTCGTGCTTCCAAGCCGCGGCGAGTGCCTGTCCATCGCGCTGATGGAAGCGACCGCGGCCGGCATGGCGGTCATCTCGACGAACGTCGGTGCGCTCGGCGAAGCGGCCGTCGACGGGCAGAACGCGCACGTCGTTGTCCCCGGCGATCCGCGGGGTCTCAGGTCCGCGATCGCTTCGCTTGTCGAAGACAAGGCCCTGCGCACGCGGTTTGGGCGTGCCGGCCACGCTCTCGCGCGACAACGGTTCGACGCTGAGCGGAACAATCAGGCAATCCTCGACATTCTTGCGTCGGTCGCACGACCGATGGTCGCAAGGAGCGTGGCGTGATCGAGAAGGTGCTCGAAGCGTTCTTCCGGCATTGGCTCCTGATTCTTCTGCCGGTCATCGTGATCCCATTGGATGTGGCTGCATCAGTGCTTTCGACACCGCCGCAGTACGAAGCGTCCGCGGGGATGTGGGTGGAGCAGGCGACGTACCTCAATTACAGCATTGACGACATCAATCGGTATCTCTCGCCAGCGCAGAACCAGCGCAACCGGCTCGTCGAGCTCATGCAGACGCGGAGCTTCCTTGATGCCGTCGCCAAGAACACAGGCTTGGCCGAGATCGCGGCGCGGCCGACGGGCAGCGACGATCTGCGGGATATCTTCGCGCGTGACTTTGAGTCGAGCGCGACCGGTGACCATTTGCTCACGTTGAAATTCCGCGCGGAAAGCCGCGACCTCGCGCTGCAGGTCCTCAGCACGATCTTCACGTCCTTCAGGACGCGAGCAGCGGCGGATCGCTACGGCCAGGCGCAGCTGGCGATCAGCTTTTATCAAACGAACCTCAGCGACGCCGAGGCGACACTCGCGACGGCGCGAGCGGACCTCGCCAAGTTCCTCGCGGCCAACGTGAACATTGCGACGACGCTCAGCAGGAGCGGCGTCGACGTTGCTCGCGCGGACCCTCAGTTCGCGGAGGCGCAGCGTCGAGTCGATGCCGCGCAGCGTGATGCCGACAAAGCCCGGGAATCGCTCGACCGCGCCGAGCTCGATGTGTCGGCGGGCACGAAGGGGTTCGAGCTCAGCTTCCGGCTGGCGGACGAACCGCAGGCCTCGCTGACCCCATCGCGTCAACTCAAGAAGGCGCTCATCTATCCGATCGCGGCACTCGTGTTCGGCGTGATCCTGAGCGCTTCGCTGTTATTCCTCTTCGCCCTGTCCGACCACTCGATCCGGTCGATCGCCGATCTCGCTCCTGACACCGTGATCCTTGGGGTGCTTCCGCATCTGACGCCCGAAGGCGTGGCACGCAGGAGCGGACCAGCTGTGACGCGCCGGGCGGTCGCATTCGTGGCTGGCGCGATCGTCCCCTTGCGCGGTGGAAAGGCGCGTGAGGCGTCATGACGAGCAAGACCGCTAGCTTCGCCCCTGGTCGCCTGGACGTCATCGACCTGCGGCCGCGCATCGCTCAGCCGCGACGGAACTGGCTGATCCCCGGCGCCGACGAGCTCTTCCGCTCGCTGTATACGGGTTTCGAGGTCATGCAAGGTGCGAGCTTCGCCGTGTGCAGCGCGGTATCCGGTGAGGGCAAGACCACCATCAGCCTCGGTCTCGCGCTGGCGATCGCACAGGACCTACCGGATAAGCGCGTCGTCGTGGTCGAGACCGATCTGTGGCACCCGGTGCTCGCGAAGGACTTCGGGATCGAGACGGTCCCCGGCCTCGTGGACAGTCTCCTCGATCGCGCGCCGGTGCTCAGCACGCTGCGCTCGACGTCGCTCGATAACCTATCGCTCGTCGTCGCGGGCGGCGCGGTCGCCGGCGCGCAGCGGCTCCTGCGCTCGGCTCGAATGCCCCAGATCATCGAGGAGCTGAGGCGAACGCACGACGTCCTCATCCTCGACACGCCCGCGGCGCTCGCGCACAGCGAGGTCGCGCTCCTGGCGCGTATGGTCGACGACGTCGTCTTCGTCGTCCGCACCGGGGTGACACCCGCGCACGCACTGACCTCTGCGCTCGGCCGGATCCAGGGAGCGAAGGTTCGCGGCATCATCGTGAACGACGCGCGTTCATCGGTACCGGGCGCGGTCCGTCAGCTCGTCCACCTGTAGGTCGCAGCGATGCAGCTTGTACTTGGGGCGATCGCGATCATCATCATCATCGGACTGTCTTCAGGTCGTTTCGACTGGCGTCACCAGAGCCTGGTCGTAGTCGTCGCCGTCGTACTGGTCTCGATCCAGTTCGTCTTCCCGCGCTTCCTCTAGACGGCGATGATCGCCCAGGACGTCCTCCTCGGTCGGTTGCCGGCGGTCGCGCTCAAAGCCAGCCCTGAGGCGGCGATCCAACGCGGCGGGGCAGCTCGGCTCGTGCTCAAGGTGACACTCGTATCCGTGATCGCATTCGAGGCGCAAACACCGGACCCGCTGATGGATCTCGGAACGTACATCCATCGCGGCATCGGAAGCTGGACCGGCCTGCCGATCATCTTCTCGCCGCTTGAGCTCCTCGTGGTCGTCGGGCTCCTCCTGGCGCTCGCGTCGGCCGCGACCGAGCGGCGGTCCGGTGCGGCGTCAAGCCTCGGCTGGCCAGTCGCGCTCTTCCTCATCGCGCTCGTGGCTGGCTTCGCACGTGGCGTACTGGGGGGCGGAGACATGTACGTGGGTCTCTGGGAGGGCCGATATCTCCTGTACATCCCGGCATGTTTTGCGATCGCGAGGATCTCTCTGAGGAGCGCACAACACGTGGCCTCGCTCTTCGGAACCGGATTGGTCGCAGCCACCGCGTTCGCTGTCGAAGGTGCCTATCGCAAGTTCGGACTGATCAACCCTGGCCTACTGCTCAGCAGTCCTGACCTCTTCTACGAGCACGACGACGTCATCTTCCTTGCGACGTTCCTGATCTTTGCCCTCTCGGCCTTCATCTTCCGCACGGCTGGTCGGATCAGGCTCCTCTCGATGGTCGCGGCTCCGGTCCTGATGTTCACGCTGCTCGCGTCGAATCGTCGCTCCGGGATCATCGTCCTGCTCGTTGGCCTTCTCGTCACGGCGCTCACCTTGCTTGTTGTGAGGCGAAAGGCGTTCTTCATCGGGATGATCCCGGCGCTGGTCGCCATCGTCGCGTACCTCGGCGTGTTCTGGGACGCCTCAGGAACGCTCGGCCAGCCGGCGCGCGCGCTGCGGTCGCTCTACGAGCCTGACGCGCGCGACGCGTCGTCAAACCTCTATCGGCTGCTCGAGACCTACAACATCAACGTGACCATCCACTCGGATCCGATCCTCGGAGTCGGTTTCGGCCGCGAGTTCATCGTCGAGGCCACTCTGCCCGATCTTTCGTGGTGGCCCTTCTGGCGCTTCGAGACCCACAACAACGTGCTGTGGATGTGGATGAAGACGGGGGTGTATGGCTATGTCGCGTTCTGGGCGCTGCTCGGGACCGCGATGAGTCGCGCTGCGTACTCGGCCAAACGCGTGGCGGATCCACGCCTCAAGTCGGCCGCGCTCTTCAGCTTGGTCGCATTAGTCGGGATCTTGGTGTACGGCTACGTCGACCTGGCATTCGTCTCGGGTCGCATCACCGTACTACTCGGCACCGTGCTGGGAGTCATCGCCGTCCTCCCGCGCGCGGATGCCAAGCGCGTTGTCGGGGAACCGAGCGCCTAACGTGGTCACCGATCGCGAATTGGGTCTCGGCGGTCTGATCCGTAGCGACGTCGTCGCGTGGGTCAGTCGCTGGTCGCAGCCCACCGCCGGTCGCATCGAAGACCCGAGCTTCCTAACGGGTCTCCGCTACGCGTGGACGCAGCTCGGTCTGCGCGCGACGATCCTGTACCGCGTCAGCCACTCCCTCCACCGTTCGGGGATCCACGTGCTGCCGGGGATGGTCGGTCGGCTGAATGCCACGCTCCACGGCATCGACATCCCGCCGTCGGTGCCGATCGGCCCAGGTCTCTACGTCCCTCATCCCTTCGGCACGGTCGTGATGGCGCGACGCATCGGCGCGGGCGCGACGCTGGTGAGCTGTGTCACGATCGGGATGCGCAACGAGCCGGCGTTCCCGCTCATCGGCGACAACGTGTACGTCAGCGCCGGCGCGCGCGTTCTCGGTGGGATCACGATCGGCAACAACGTAGCGATCGGCGCGAATGCCGTCGTCCTGCGAGACGTGCCGGACGATCATGTCGCCGTCGGTGTGCCCGCCGCGGCCCGTCCCCGCAGGTCTGAACGTCTCGCCGAGGTGGCGCAGTGACATCCACCCGGCCGGCGGTGAGTGTGGTCGTACCCACGTACGGCCGGCGCGCGAGTCTTGGGCGGTTACTGGACGCGCTCGCAGCGCAGCAGGGGCCAGCGGACTTCGAGGTCGTGGTTGTGGACGACGGGTCGATGGATGACACGCGCGCGTGGCTGCGTGCGCTGCGCACCCCGTACGCGCTGCACGTCGTGGAGCAGGCGAACGGCGGTCCGGCAGCTGCACGGAACCGGGGCGTCGTCGACGCCCTGGGAGAGCTCATCATCTTTCTCGACGACGACGTTGTCCCTGCCGCCGACCTCATCGCGAAGCACCGCGAGGCGCATCGCGACTGGCCCGACCGTGTGGTGACGGGTCCGATGCTCCCGCCGGCGAAGTGGCGCCGGCCTTCCTGGATCCGCTGGGAGGAGACCAAGCTCGTGCGCCAGTACGACGCGATGGCCGCACAACGATTCGAGTGCACGTATCGCCAGTTCTTCACCGGAAACGCATCACTGCGGCGTTCACACTTCCTAGCGGCTGGTGGCTTCGACACGGACTTTCGCCGCGCGGAGGACATCGAACTCGGTTACCGACTCGCCCGGCGCGGCCTCCGCTTCGTCTTCGAGCCGTCGGCGCGCGCGTGGCACTACCCGACGCGCTCCTTCGGCGCGTGGCGTCAGACTCCTTACCGGTACGGCCGCGCCGAGGTCGCGATGCATCGCGACAAGGGCAGCAATACGTTGACCATCGCGTACCGAGAGCTCCAGGGGCGTCACATGCTCAGCCGCACGGTCGTCGCGCTCTGCGCGGGGAGTCACTTGCGATCCCGCCTCGCGGCGGCAGCATTCGTTGGGGTAGTCCACGCCGCAGGTTTCCTGCGCGCCGAGAAGGTCGCGAGCCTGTCACTGAGCGCGCTCTTCAACCTCTTGTACTGGCAGGGCGTTCACGATGAGCTCGAAGGAACGCCGCGGCAGATCGACCCTACGCGCGCGGCTGATCCAGCGTCCTGATGACCCGCGCGGGTTGACCCGCCGCGATGGATCGCGGAGGAACGTTCCTCGTAACGACCGCGCCAGCACCGATGACGCTGTCGTGTCCGACGGTCACACCTTTGAGCACGATTGCGCGTGCCCCGATCCACACGCGGT
This sequence comes from Candidatus Limnocylindria bacterium, assembly GCA_036523395.1. Lineage (NCBI taxonomy): Bacteria > Bacillati > Chloroflexota > Candidatus Limnocylindria > Candidatus Limnocylindria bacterium. The sequence continues at coordinate 39,814 of DATDEH010000048.1, forward strand.
CCTCGATCGTGACTGCGGCCGCTGCGAACTCCTCACCAGGGAGCGGGTGCTGATCACTATCCATGATGATCACGTCGCGTCCGATCATGCAGTCGCGCCCGATCTGCACTGAGCCCGCTGCGACTATCTCCGCGTTTCGATTGAGATAGGTGCCGTTGCCGATCTGGATCTTCGCCCCACGCCAGCACTCGAGGCGGACCCCGGGGAAGAACGCGCAGTTCCCGACCTCGATCCATCCGCCCCGGTCATCGATCTCAGGGAGATGCCAGCCGCCGTGGACGACGATGATTCCTGAGCGCGACAGGCGCGCCCGGACGATCAGGCCGAGGAGGTGGCCGCGGAGGCCGCCTTTGCGCAGCCGTGCCGCGGCGCGCTTGGCTGTACGGATCGGCGTCTCGGCCTGCGCGACGTTCATGCCAGACCCACCGCGCTCCGGACCGCTCGCACGTGTCGGAGGCCGAGTACACCGAACGCCGTCGCCGCCGCTGCGTAGGCGGCACCGCCGCAGGCCAACGCCGGCACGACACCGTACGGTCGGACGAGGAGAAGCGCGGCGAGCATGACGCCGCCCGCGCAAACGATGCGTGCCGCGTGACCGATGTTCTCTCGGCCGAGAAGACCGCGAGGGAGAAGGCGCAATGCACCTGCGAGGAAGAGACATTCGGTTGCGAGCTCGACAACGGCGGCCCCCACGGCTCCATTACCCGTGAGCGACTGTGCCACGGGGATCGCGAGGAGGTTGAGCGTGGGGTTGAACACCGCGCCGATCGTCGCCACGCCGAGCCAGCGACGCTCGAGTCCCAGGGCGATGAGTGCGGTCCCGAGGACCATGTCGGCGCCGACGAGGGTCTGTTGGAACGCCAGGACCATCATGAGTGGCACCGCGTTCTGCAGTCCATCGGACCAGCCCAGCAGCCCGGGGATGAGGGGAGCCATCGCGAACACCGTCGCGCTGATGGGCACGGTCAGCAGGAGCACGGTCGCAAGGCTCTCGCCGAGAAGGGTCCGGAAGATCTCCGGCCGGATCTTGTTGCGGCTCAACGCCGGCAGCAACGGGGTGGTGATGATCGTCGGGACGAAGACCGCCACGCCGATGATCCGATAGGCGGCCGCGAGCCATCCCGCCGCGCTCGACTGCAGGAGAATGCCGGTCAGAATCACGTCGATATCGGCGCGGACCCGGATCGCGATGTTCCAGCCCAGGAACGGCAGTCCTCCGACCACCAGCTGTCGGAGCAGGCTGAGGTCGAAGGCGCCGCGGGTGAACCGTAGGCCGCTGGTCGACCAGAGCACCACCACCGTGATCGATTGGGTGATGAGGATCGCCAGTGCAAGGCCGAGGACGCCGCCACCGAGCGCGAGGGTGCCCAGTGAGGCTGTGGTGTTCGCGATCGTCGCGCCCGCGAGGGACCACGCGTATCGCGAGTGGCGGCCCATGCCGTTGAGCACCGCCGTCAGCACGGCGAAGATCGAGCCGACCAGGGCCGCGCCGATCGCGATCGGCAGGAGCCGGAGATCGAATGCCTGGACACCGAAGATCTCGACGCCGCCGAGCAGACCAGCGGCAAGGGCGAACCAGCAGCCCGTGGTCACAGCGACGGCGGCCCACGCGTAGCTCGAGGCGCGCTCTGGATCCGTAGCGACGCGTCGTTGCAGCAGCGCAGGTATACCCAGCGTCGAGATCGTGCCGATGAAGCTCGCGACCGCCCACGCGATCGCGTACCTGCCCAGACCGTCGTCGCCGAGGAACCTCGGGATGAAGACGGCTGTCGCAAGGCTGCTCGCCCAGGTGATGGGTTGCGTAGTGAGCAGGGCCAGCGCGCCGCGCGTGACCTGTACTCCGGTCTGCCGAGCGGTCGCCGGCTGCGGGGCCGCCGGTTCACCCGAGCTGGCGGGCGAGAGCGTACGTAGGCCCACTAGTTGAACGCCTGGAACGCTTCGAGGACGCGTGGCACCGCGGGGCCGAGCACGACCACGAACAAGGCGGGGAAGATGAAGAGCACCATCGGGAACAGCATCTTCACCGGGGCTTTGTGGGCGGCTTCCTCGGCGCGCTG